>JANPJN010000130.1:0-4099 GCA_031425515.1 Acidobacteriota bacterium
ATAGACTTCGAAGTCCTTGCGGTCGAACGGCCAGTTCCACGATGCCTGGATGATCCCCTGGGCGCCGGGGTACTCCACGAGAATCGTCGCCTCGTCGTCTACCCGTGGGTAGATCGCAGGCTTGAAGTGCTGGGTCAGCGCGAAGACGGAGAGCGGGCGCTGGTTGTCCATCATCCACGTCATCAGGTTCGCGCCGTAGCAGCCGAAGTCGAAGAGCGCGCCCGCGCCGTTCCGGATGGGATCGGTGAGCCAGCCGAGAAACTCCGGGCCGACGCCAATCTCCTTCGGGCCGCGATGGCCGTCGAGCGCCACCATCTTGCGGATGGCGCCCCCGGCCTTCTGGTCCTTGAGGAGCGTCCACATGGCGGCGTGGCTGGGGTACCACGTGGTTTCGTAGTTCACCAGCACGTCGATGCCACCGGCGGCCGCGGCGCGCTCGATTCTGCGCGCGTGCTCCATGCTCACCGCGAGCGGCTTCTCCATCATGACGTCCACATGGCGGGAGGCGGCGGCCTCGACAACGGCGGGGTGGTCCCAGGTGCTGGTGAAGGAAGCGACCGCCTCCGGCTTCGAGCGGTCGAGCATCGAGGCCAGGTCCGTGGAGAAGAGCGACGCATCCAGGTTGAAGCGGGTGGCGTAGGTGCGCTGCAGCGCCTCGTCGGGCTCGAAGATGCCGACCACCTGGACGTCCTTGCGCGCGAGGGCAGCCTTCAGGAAGCCAGAGACATGGCCGTGGACCAGGCCGGCGATCGCGAGCCTCAGAGGTGCCGACTGCGGCTGGGGCGGTGCGGCGGCCGGTGGGGTCTGGGCGGCGGGCATCGCAGCAGCAAGGCCGAACGTTACGATCAGCGCGGAGAGCAGGCAGCGTCTCATGTCGGAATCCTCCAGGTGACCGGCCCGCTGGCCGGCATAGCGTCGAGGAGCAACCCTATCAGAGAGTTCCCCTGCCGCGTCGGAGGAGGAGCCCGGACGCATGACTTCCGCGCACCCACGGTGGACTCGTGATGAAATAGAGTCCGATGATGCGCATTGCCAGTCTCGCTCTGATGTTCGTCGTCGCGCTGCCGGTGGCCGGCCGCGGGCAGACGCCTGCGGCGCAGGGCGCCGCGCCCGCTGAGTCCAGGGCCTGGATCGCGGAAAGCAACCGCCACGCCCAGGTCCTCCTGGACGTGGAAGCGAAGTTCGGTCCCGAGAGTGCCGGCGAGACCGGCATGACGGGGCTCGATCGTGAGATCTCCAGCCTCACGGCGGAATCGCGGGCGGCTCAGCGGCAGGCCCGCGAGGCCGCCCTGAAGACGCTGGAGTCGAGGCTTCAGTCGGAGAAGCACCCGCTCGTGCGCCAGGACCTGGAGATTCTGGTCCGCACCGCGCGCAACGATGTCCGCGGGATGCAGCTCGGCGACGACCGCCTGGTGCCGTACGTGAACGTGACCGGGCTGGTCTACAGCGGGCTCCGTTCGCTCCTTGACGCTCAGGTGGCTGCCGAACGCCGCACAGCGGCGGTGGACCGCATCCGTAAATACGCGGGGCTCACCGGCGGCCTCCAGCCCATCGCGTCCCAGGCCATGGCCCGCACCCGCGCGGGGCTCGCCAACCCGAAGCTGCTGACGCCGGCCCGCTCCCAGGTGGAGCGCGATCTGGGGAACGCGGCCGTGCTCATCCAGGGCATCGAAAAAATGCTCGCCGAGTACAAGCTTGCCGACGCGCGCGAGCCCTTCGCCGCGCTGAAGGCGCAACTGGCGGAATACGAGACCTTCGTGCGCGGCGAACTGCTGCCGAAGGCACGCACCGACTTCAAGCTGCCCGAGGACCTGTACGCATTTTCGCTCGAGCAGGTCGGTGTGGACATCGCGCCCGCGCCACTGGCGGCGACCGCACGGGACGCGTTCCGCCAGATCCAGCAGGAGATGGAGCAACTGGCGCCGAAGGTCGCTGCTGCCCGGGGAATGCAGAGCGCCAACTATCGTGACGTCATCCGCGCGCTCAAGAAGGAACAACTGGTCGGCGACGCCATCCTGCCGCACTACCGCAAGCGGCTCGAGGAGATCGAAGCGATTGTCCGGCGCGAGAAACTCGTGACGCTGCCGGAGCGGGCCGCCCGCATCCGCATCGCCAGCGACGCCGAAGCGGCGCAGACGCCTGCGCCCAACATGCGGCCGCCGCGGCTGCTCGGAAATACCGGGGAGATGGGTGAATTCGTGCTGCCGCTCAACGTGCCGGCCGCAGCCGGCAGCGGGGCCGCGTCGGGAAAGCTGGACGACTTCACCTTCGAGGCAGCGTCGTGGACCCTGACGGCCCACGAAGCGCGGCCGGGGCACGAGATGCAGTTTGCGAAGATGATCGAAGCGGGCGTGTCGGCGCCACGCGCGATCTTTGCCTTCAACAGCACCAACGTCGAGGGCTGGGCACTCTACGCCGAACGGATTCTGCTCCCGCACATGCCGCCCGACGGGCAACTGATCTCGCTCCAGTTCCGGCTGCTCCGCGCGGCGCGCGCGTACCTCGACCCCGAGCTGCACATGGGGCGCGTGACGCCAGACGAGGCGCGCCGCGTGCTCCGCGAGGACGTGGGCCTCTCCGCCGCCATGACGGAGTCCGAAGTGGAACGCTACATGTTCCGCTCCCCCGCGCAGGCGACCTCGTACTTCTACGGCTACACCCAGTTGCAGCAGCTGCGCGCGCAGGTCGAGAAGGCGATGGGCAGCCGCTTCAACCCGCTCGAGTTCCACGACTACATCCTCGCGCAGGGGCTGCTGCCCCCGGCGCTGCTCAAGAACGTCGTGCTCCAGCACTTCGTGCCGGCCCGCTGAACGACCGGCAGCATCCGATAACCCATGACCATGTGCGGCCGCCGGCACGGCGGCTGCTCTCTCCTCCCGGAAAGGACCTCGCATGATTCCCGCACCCTCCGACGTCGCCGCCCCTCCCGCGGACGCCAGCACCACCGCATCAGGCCTGGTAAGCAAAGTTCAGACGGCCGGCACCGGCACGAAGCACCCGACCGCCACGTCACGCGTGCGCGTCCACTACACGGGCTGGACGACGGACGGCAAGATGTTCGACAGCTCCGTCGCGAGGAACGAGCCGATCACCTTCGGTCTGAACCAGGTCATCTCCGGCTGGACGGAAGGCGTGCAACTCATGGTCGAAGGGGAAACCCGCCGCCTGTGGATTCCCGAGAAGCTGGCCTACCGCGGACAGCCCGGCGCGCCGAAGGGCATGCTGGTGTTCGACGTGGAGTTGATCCGGATCGAATCCTAGCGTCCGCCATGGCCAGCCCTCGCACCGCCGCGGAGGTCGACGCCGCGAAAGCCGAGCTCCGGCATCTGCTGGGGGCGCGGTGCAGCGACACGGCGGCCATACGGGAGCATCACAGCCACGGCGAGTCCTATCACCCGCCGGCGGCGCCGGATGTCGTCTGCTTTCCCACGACCACCGACGAGGTCGCCGCCATCGTCCGCGTCAGCCAGCGCTTCCGGATGCCCATCGTGCCGTTCGGCGCGGGCACGTCGCTCGAGGGGCACGTCCATGCGCTGCACGGCGGCATCACGATCGACCTGCGCGGGATGAACCGGATCCTGCGCATCGGCGCCGAGGATCTCGACGTCACGGTGGAGGCGGGCGTGACGAGGCTGCAGCTTGCAAAGGCCCTGCGGACCACCGGGTTGATGTTCCCGATCGATCCGGGTGCGGACGCGACGATCGGCGGCATGGCCGCGACGCGCGCCTCCGGCACCACGGCGGTGCGCTACGGGACGATGCGAGAGAACGTCATGGGCCTGAAGGTCGTGCTCGCCGACGGCCGCGTGGTGTCGACCGGCACGCGCGCCCGCAAGTCCTCGGCCGGGTACGACCTCACCAGACTCTTCGTCGGCTCCGAAGGGACGCTCGGCGTGATCACGGAAGTCACGCTGCGCCTGCACCCGATACCAGAGGCTGTCTCGGCGGCGGTCTGTTCCTTCGAGTCGCTGCGCGGCGCCGTCGATACCGTCATCGCGGCCATCCAGCTCGGGGTGCCGGTCGCCCGCATCGAGCTGCTCGACGATCTGCACATGGACGCCATCAACCGGTATTCGGGGACGACCTACCCGGTGGCGGC
>JANPJN010000131.1:0-3217 GCA_031425515.1 Acidobacteriota bacterium
CCGATCGATCTCATCCTGCCTCCGGATACGTCTGGAATCCCGCTGGACTTTACCAGTGACGTGCCGCGCCGGCTATAGTCCGGACACACTAGAAGGACGAGATTTCCACCCGTGCTATGCTCCGGCGCTGATCATGCCTTCCGCTCTTGCCATCGCCGCGCACCCGGACGACATCGAGTTCGTCATGGCCGGCACGCTGCTCCTCCTGCGCCAGGCCGGCTGGGACATCCATTACTGCAATCTCTCGACGGGCAGCCTCGGCAGCTTGGAACTGCCGCCGCCGCGGCTCGCCCGGGTGCGCCGCCGGGAGGCGCAGGTCGCCGCCAGGCGTCTTGGCGCCACCTGGCACGCGCCGATCGGCCACGACCTCGCAATCTTCTACGACGCGCCCACGCTTCGCCGCGTCGGCGCGATCATCCGCGAGACGGCGCCGACGATCATCCTCACGCACTCGCCGCTGGACTACATGGAGGACCACACGAACACGTCCCGCCTGACGGTCACGGCCGCCTTCGCGCGCGAGCTTCCCGGCTACCGCACGCTCCCGTCCCGCAAGGCGGTGCCGGGGCCCGTCACCATCTACCACGCGAATCCACACAGCCTCAGCGACCAGTTGCGCCAGCCTATCGTTTCGGGCGGTTTCGCCGACACGACCTCCGTGCACGCCGAGAAGCGCGCGGCTCTCGCCTGCCACGAGAGCCAGCGCGGGTTCCTCGACGCGACCCAGGGCATGGACAGCTACGTGAAGAGGATGGATGCGCTGAGCCGGGAAGTGGGGAAGCTCTCCGGCCGGTTCCGCCATGCCGAAGGGTGGCGGCGGCACCTGCACTACGGGTTCTGCGGCCCGAACGACGACCCGCTGCGTGAGGTGCTGGGCCGGAAGTATCTCGTCAACCGGCGCTACGAGCGCGGCCTCGCGCGTTTCGACTGAGCCGACACTGCGCCCGGACCGCGACGCCTCACCTGGAGATCGGCGCTGCTCCCAGCGTGAACCCCGTGCGCGTTTCGAGGCTTTCCTTGTACCCGTACCGGATCGCCTTGGCCCGCAGCGTCAGCGGGCCCTCCACCAGGATCGGTCCTGTATAGAGCCTCCACGTCGGGGTCGGTCCCTCTTCCGTCGTGTAGCCGATCGACGCGCCCTGCGTCGGCACGTAGATGACGACTTCGGTCGGGCCGTCAAGCTTCACTGATGCCTGCCTCGCCGGCGCATCCGTCGTCCTGCGCAGGACGATGTAGGGCTGCGCGGTGTCGGGTTGTATCCCGCCGGGCCACATGCGGTGAATCATCTCCGGCTCGTTGAGCAGACCCTGATCGCCGGTTCGGGCCATCCACGAGGTGACCGCGTCGCGCATCCGCACGAGCGTGGCGCGGAAGGCACGGTCTCCCGAGAGATTGTGGATCTGGTGCGGATCGACTGTTGTGTCGAACAGCTCCTCCGCCGGACGTTGCGTCCGCATCCACAGTGCTGGCGGGCCAGCCAGCTTCCGCTCCGCCTGCAGGCGCAGCCAGTCCTGCATGATGGCGCTCTGGTTCCGATAGACCACATGGCCGGCGTACGGAAGCTCCGGCGAGAAGTTGCGGACATACAGAAAGCGTGCGTCGCGCGCGGAGCGCATCATGTCGTACTCGATGTCCATGCGATCACGCGCGGCAAAGACGAACGCGGGGGCCGGCGCGACGTCTGGACCAACGAGCACGCGTCCAGGGAGATGCGCGGGAATCTCGACACCGGCGAGTGCGAGGACGGTTGGCGCCAGGTCGATGAAGCTCACGAGCTCGTCGCGGACCGATCCTGGCGGGATGGTCGGTCCGAGGGCCTTTGGCCAGCGAATCATCAAGGGCACCCGCAGGCCCGAGTCGTAGAGCGACCGCTTCGCCCGCGGGGTGCCGTCGCCGTGGTCGCTCCAGTAGAACACGATCGTGTTCTCCGCCAGACCGTCGTCGGCAAGCTGGGCCAAGATCTCCCCGACCTGACGGTCCATGTCGGCAATGTTGTCGTAGATGCGGGCGAGCTCTTCACGGACCGCGGGTGTGTCCGGGTAGTAGGGCGGAACCTGAATCTTCGCGCGATCGGTAATGAGCGGCTTTCCCTGCCGTGCGGGACTCGACGGAAAAATCCGACTCTCGTGCGTGACTTCGAGATTGAACACCGAGAAGAACGGCTGGCTGCTGTCGGGCCGGTTCCGCCAGTGAGACTTGCTGCCGAGATCGTCCCAGATGGTGAACGGCACGCCGAACTGGTAATCCGTCTTGGCGCGGTTGGACGTGTAATACCCGGCCGCGCGCAGGTACTCGGGAAACGCCTTGACGTAGAACGGAGGCACGGCGAGGTAGGGGCCCGGCAGCTCCGCGACGGTGTCGGTGGTCGTGCGCTGGTGCTGCGCGCCAATGGAGGTCTGGTACATGCCCGTGATGATCGCCGCCCGGCTGGGCGCGCAGACCGGCGCGGTCGAGAACGCATGCGTGTAGCGGACGGACTGCGCGGCGAGGCGATCCAGTGCCGGGGTGCGAGCCAGGGTATCGCCATAGGCGCTCAGCCGCGGGCTCATGTCCTCATTCGAGATCCAGACGATGTTGGGTCGTCGGGTCTGGGGCGCCGGCTGGGCCGAGAGGCTGCTGGCGCCGGCCATCACGCCCGTGAGTGTGGCCAGCGTGAGAACGGCCGCGCGCGTGGTGCTGAGTTGCATGGCCGGCATCCTCGCACGCCGACCCCCGGCGGGCAAGCGGGCGAAGATTCTGACGCGAGGGACGCGGACTCAGCGAACGGGGAGCACGAACTTCACGCACACCGGCGATCCGAGCGATGCCGTGTGGCCGGTCGGCGTGAGGCGCCCGGTGGCCGGATCGATCCGGAAGACCACCACCGAGTCGGACCGCTGATTCGCCGCAAGGAGGAATCGTCCAGCGGGATCGATGCCGAACCCGCGCGGCGTGCTGCCGCCGGTCGGCTCGTGCTGCACGCGGGTGAGGCGCCCGGTCTTTGCATCGATTGCGAAGACGGCGATGCTGTCGTGGCCGCGATTGGAGGCGTACAGGAACTTCCCTGAAGGATGCACCTGGATGTCCGCGCCGCTGAATCCCTGGACGACTGCCTGGCCCTCGGGCAGCGACGAGATCGTCTGCACCTCGGTCAGCCCCCCGTCGCTGGAGCTGACGCCGAAGGCCGTGACCGTCATGAGCAGCTCGTTGATCACGTAGGCGAAGCGTCCGTCCGGGT
>JANPJN010000132.1:0-2028 GCA_031425515.1 Acidobacteriota bacterium
CCGTGCAGAACGGCAAGGCGCAGTTCGTGCCGATCAAGACCGGGATCGCCGGAGAGAAATTCTTCGAGGTGCTCTCGGGAGTGAAGGAGGCCGATCAGGTCATCACGGGCCCGTTTTCCTCCGTGCGTGAGCTCGCGGACGGCGCCGCGGTCAAGATGGCCGCCGCAGGAGCCACACCGGCGAAAAAGCCGTGAACCAGTTCTTCGAAGCCGCCGCGATTGCGCTGAATGCGATCTGGACGAACAAGCTGCGTTCGTTCCTGACCGTGCTCGGCAACATCGTCGCGGTCACGTCGATCATCGCCGTCGTGTCGCTCGTGCAGGGGATGAACGCGTATGTGAGCGACGCCATCATCTCCGACGTCGGGGCCGACAACTTCACCATCCAGCGCGTCGGCGTGGTCCGCACCGAAGAAGAGGAAGAGAAGGCACGAAGCAACCCGCGCATCACGATAGACGATGCCATCGCGGTGCGGCGCTTCAGCGACAACATCTCGGCCGTGGCGGCACAGGCCGGGGCCGGGGCCCGGGTCACGTATCGCGATGTCGTGCTCGACAACGTCGGCGTGCAGGGCGTGACGCGCGAGTACATCAGCTTCTCCCGCTTCAACGCCGAGCAGGGGCGCCTCATCAACCCGGTGGAGGTCGATCGCGACCGTCCGCTGACCGTGCTCGGCTGGCAGACCGCGGACCGCCTGTTCGGACCGGTGGACCCGATCGACAAGGTCATCAAGATCGGGAATCAGCACTTCCGCGTCGTGGGCGTCAGCGAGAAAAAGGGGTCGGTGTTCGGCCAGTCGCAGGACGAGTTCGCGATCGTCCCGCTGGGCGTCTTCCGCAAGATGTTCGGCGCCAGGCCAGGGCTCGAGATCATCGTCAAGCCCCGGACTCCGGAGGTCCTGCGCGCGGCGATGGACGATGCGACCGTGGCGCTGCGGATCGAGCGGCGTTTGAGGGCGGCGAAGAGCGACAACTTTGGCATGTTCACGTCGGATACGATCCTCGGGATCTACGAGCAGGCCACAAAGGGGATTTTCGCCGTGCTCATCGGCGTCGTCGCGCTGTCTCTCGTTGTCGGCGGCATCGTGATCATGAACATCATGCTGATGGTCGTGAGCGAGCGGACGCGCGAGATCGGGCTGCGCAAGGCGCTCGGCGCGCGGCGGCGCGATATCGTCTGGCAGATCCTGACGGAGTCGGTGACGCTCTCGACCTTCGGGGGGCTGGTCGGCACGCTGCTGGGATTTGGCCTGGCCGTGCTCATCAGCCGGCTGTCGCCGCTGCCCGCGTCGGTCGAGCCCTGGGCCATCGCGATGGGCCTGGGCATCACGGCGGTCGTCGGGCTGTTCTTCGGGATGTACCCCGCCATGCGCGCCGCGTCGCTCGATCCGATCGAGGCGCTGCGGCGGGAGTAGCTCTCAGCGGGAAGCTGGAAGCTGGAAGCTGATAAGGACCACATGGCCGCACTGCGCGCCGGATTACTCCGGGAAATCGTGACGATGTCGGTGCAGACGCTGCGCACGAGCAAGATGCGCTCGGCGCTGACGGTGCTGGGCGTCGTCATCGGCATCACGTCGATCGTCGGCATGACCTCGCTCATCCGGGGGTTCGACGAGTCGCTGCGCGAGTCGCTGAGCGCCGCCGGGCCGAACACCATCTACGTCCAGAAGATGGGGGCCGTCAGCTGGGGTTCGGGCAAGTCGTTTCAGGAAGTCATCAAGCGGCCCAACCTGACGATCGATGACGCGAACGCGATAGCCCGCAATTCACCATCCGTCGCGCTCGTTGACGTCTGGCTCGGCGTCATGGGCAACAACAGCCGCCAGCGGATGCACTACAAGAGCGAGCGCACCAAGCAACTGCAGATCTTCGGGGCCACGGAGAACTTCGCCGCCGTCAGTTTCACGCCGCTCCAGTACGGCCGGTTTTTCGTCCCCATGGAGGTCGAGCACCGGCGTCAGGTCGTGGTGCTGGGACAGACTCCGTACCAGTCGCTCTTTCCGAGCACCGATCCCATCGGCAAGAAGGT
>JANPJN010000133.1:0-2734 GCA_031425515.1 Acidobacteriota bacterium
GCCGGACACCGCGCTCGTCAGCGAGCTGGCGGCCATCTACTACGCGCGCGGCTACCAGATCGAGCCGATGGTCCGGCGGCTCCTGCTGTCGCCGCAGTACCGGGACGCGTCGAAACACTACAAGCGCATCGCCTGGCCGGTCGAGTTCGTCGTCCGGGCGATCAAGGAAGTCGGCTGGACCGGCTTCTCGGTGAACGACGCGCTGTCGCCGCTGGTCAACATGGGCCAGCAACTGCTCGAACCTCCCGATGTGAACGGATGGGAGCTTGGCCGGGGCTGGTTCTCGACCGGCGCGATGCTGGCGCGGATGAACTTCGCCGCGCAGATCGCGACCAATCAGAAGTTCAATCTGCGCGACGCCTTTCGCGGCCAGGCGCCGACGCCGGACGCGCTGGTCGGCGAGGCGCTCCTGCGGCTGTCGGTGCCCGAGTACGGCGCACGAGAGCGGTCCGCCCTGATTGACTACGTGTCGGCCGGCGGGGCCTGGACTGCCTCAGACGCACAGCTCGCGGCCAAGGGCTCGGGGCTCGTCCACCTCATCGTCGCCTCCGGCGAATACCAGTTGATCTAGTGATGGCGGCACCCTGGGAGGCGACGGCATGTCCATGAACAGACGCGATTTCGTGAGGGGCGGTGTAGCCGCCTTCACGATGGGATTCGCCGCCCCGCGCTTTTTGTCCGACCTGGCACTCGCCCAGGGCGGATCGCGGCGGAACCTCGTCGTCCTGTATCTGAGCGGCGGGAACGACGCGCTGAGCACGCTCATTCCCTATACCGATCCCCAGTACTTCGCCCGGCGTCCGACGCTGGCGATCCCCGCGGGCAACGTCTTGCAGATCGGGTCCGACAGCTCTGGCCGCGCACTGGGGCTCCATCCGCGACTGACCGGGTTGCGGTCCATCTTCAACTCCGGGCGGCTGGCGATCGTGCAGCGGACCGGCTATCCCAACTCGAGCCGATCGCATTTCGAGGGGACCGACATCTGGTCCACCGGCGACCCGTCGTCCCCACAGGGCACCGGGTGGCTCGGGCGGTATCTCGACCGGCTGCCGTCGCCCGTCGATCCGCTGACGGCGTGGTCCACCGTCCGGGAAGTGCCGCGCACGCTGCTGTCGAGAACCGTCGGCGTGCCGGCGATCCCGAACCCGCAGCAGTATGCGTTCGCCAGCCCGAACGGCGGCGCCGATGCGCAGTTTGCGCGCGCCACTGCCGCGCGCATGTCGTCGCACCTGCCGGTGGATCAGCCGCATCTGGCCTTCGTCAATGCCACCGCCCAGGCGGCGTTCGCGACACTCGACCGCGTCGGACAGGTGGCCGCGTATCAGCCCACGGTGACGTATCCGAACAACGGCCTTGCGCTCGCCCTGCGGACGGTTGCCTCCGCGATGGCCAACGAAGTCGGCACGCGGGTGTTCTGGGTGCAGACCGGCGGCTTCGACACGCACGCCGGGCAGGGGGTGAATGCCAACGGCACCTACGCCGGGCTGATGGGCACGGTGGACGGCGCGCTGTCCGCCTTCTATACCGACCTGCAGAACCAGCGGCTGCTGAACGACACCCTGGTGCTGCAGTTCTCGGAGTTCAGCCGCCGCATCGACGAGAACGGCAGCCAGGGCACCGACCACGGCGCGGCCGGCATCATGCTGGCGATGGGCGGCGGCGTGCGCGGGGGGATCTACGGGACCGCCCCGAACCTTCGCGTCGCCCCCGACAACCCCACGCTGGAGAACGGCAGCCGCGACGTCCGCTTCGAGACCGATTTCCGGTCCGTGTATGCGACCGTCATCGAGCGCTGGCTGGGCAGCGATCCGGCGGCCATCCTGGGCGGCGCCTTCCCCGGCGGTCCGGCATTCCTCTGACGCCGTGGCTGCACGCCTGGCCAGGCACAAGACCAAGATGATACGAACATGCGCGACGGCGTGGGCCCTGGTGCTCCTCTGCGGCGGACCGGCAGCAGCACAGGGATTCGGGATTGGCGCGAAAGGGGGCGTCAACCTCGCCACCCAGCGAATCGAGCGGGACGGCGAGGAGCGCACCGATCTGACGACGCGCGTCGGAATGGTCGCCGGGGTGTTCGCGACGCTGCCTGTCACCTCGTGGTTCGACGTGCAGAGCGAGGCGCTGTATACGTCGAAGGGCGGGCGCCTCGATCTCGACGGCGTCAAGGCGAGCGTGGCGGTTGATTATCTGGAAGTGCCGGTACTGGCGCGGCTCTCGCGCCGAGGGCCCGGCGGGGGCCGCTACTACGCGGCGGCGGGGCCGTCGATCGCTTTTCGTCTCCGGTCCCGGTCGCGCACGAGTTTCGGGAGCGCGACGGAGGAGGTCGATCTCGGCGAGGACATCGAAGCGCTCGACTACGGGTTCGCGGCCGGGGGCGGTATCGAGATCGGACGGCTGGTGTTCGACGGGCGCTATACCTTCGGCCTGAAGGACATCGACAAAGACGACAGCGCCACGGCCACCAACCGGGCCCTGTCCATCACCGCCGGGTTCCGATTCTGAAGATGCGCGGGTCCGTGCTTCTCCGAATCGTGTGCGCGGCCGCCAGCGTCGCCACGTGCGGCGGCGGCGCGGGTCCGTCGGCCCCGTCCGTACCGGACAACCCGAACCGGTTCACCATTTCGGCGGCGGGTGTGATGAGCCCCACCGAGCTGGTGGTGGCGCCTGGCGCGCGGGTGCTGTTCATCAACAACCACGCGCAGCGGCATCAGATGTCGTCGGACCCGCACCCCGA
>JANPJN010000134.1:0-2054 GCA_031425515.1 Acidobacteriota bacterium
CGCCCGTCCGGCTGATGCTCACGGGATACGTGGAGCTGATGCGCGGTACACCGCTGCTCCTTCAGCTGTTCGTCATCTATTACGGCCTCGCCGGTGCGGTGCGGATCCCGGCGTTCCTGGCCGCGCTCACCGGTCTGGCGCTCAACTATGCCGCCTACGAAAGCGAGATCTACCGCGGAGCGCTCGAAGCAGTCTCGCCCGGCCAGCTCGAGGCCGCGCGCACGCTCGGGTTCTCAGAACGCCAGATCCTGACACTCGTCCGCGGCCCGCAGGCCTTTCGTACGGCGCTGGCGCCCATGACGAACGATTTCGTGGCGCTCCTCAAGGACTCCTCGCTCGTGTCCGTCCTCACCGTCGTCGAGCTCACGAAGCAGACGCAGATCTTCGCCGCCAACATCGGGAGCTGGGTCATTCCAGGCACGCTCTGCGCGATCCTCTACCTGGCGATGTCGCTTCCGCTCGCGGCCGCCGCGCGACGGCTGGAGCGGCGCTGGAAGGCCGCGACCGCGTGACGGCTGTCCTCGACGTGCGGCGCGTACACCTGCGCCGAGGCGCCAGAGACATCCTGAAGGACGTGTCCTTTACGGCAGCCCGCGGTGGCATCGTGGCGCTGATGGGGGCCTCCGGCTCGGGAAAGACGACGATGCTGCGGGCCATCGCGGGGCTCGAGCGCTTCGATGCCGGCGTGATTGCGATTGAGGGCGTCGAGGCCTCGGGCGGACCGCCGATCGGAGGGGAGGCCATGCGCCATTGGCGCGCGCGACTGGGCCTCGTGTTCCAGTTCCATCACCTGTTCGAACACCTCACGGCGCTCGAGAACGTGACGCTGGCGCCGGTGCACGTCCACCGCGTCCCAGGGCCGGACGCGGATGCCAGGGCACGTGAGCTGCTCCGGATGCTGGGCGTCGACCATCGCGCCGGCGCGCTGCCGAGAGAGTTGTCGGGAGGCGAGGCGCAGCGCGTCGCGATCGCCCGGGCACTCGCGCTCGATCCGCCGCTGCTCATGATGGACGAGCCGACGGCGTCGCTCGACCCGGCTCGCCGCACCGATCTGGGAGAAGTACTGCAGGGCCTGGCGGCCCGCGGGCGAGCCATCCTCATCTCGACGCACGACGCCGAGTTCACGCGGACGTTCGCGACCGGCATCCTGCGGCTGGAGAAAGGCGCTATTTCGACGTCGCCGACTTCCTGAGGGAGAGACGCCTGACGCGCAACGGGGAGATGCGCGCCAGGGCGTCGTAGTCGCGATCGTGGTGCAGCAGCTCGAGCCCGTGACGGATGGCGCAGGCGGCGATGAGACAGTCCACGCCTGACCTGATCGTGATCCCGGCCCGCCGGCCCGCCCGGTACAACCCGACGGCGTCGTCCACGACCCCGCGGGTCAGCGGAGATTCCACGATCGGCAATGCGTGCATGGCCTCGCGCGCGAGCTGGAAGGCTCGCTCGTCGCGAAACCCCTGGAGCACCTCCTGCACCACCGGCAGGCAGGTCACCACGTCGTCGAATTCGGCGACGGCGTCGAGCTGGATCGAGGCGGGCTTGCGGAACAGTTCGATCCAGACCGACGTGTCAACGAGCAGCACGGCGGCGCGGCCTGTAGACGGGCGCGTCTTCGCGGACGACCGCGAGATCCCCTTCCCAGAGCCCTGACCCCGCGAGGTCGAGAATGCGGCGGGCCCTGGCGCGACGGACGAACTCCTCGAGTGCCCGCTCGACGGCGCGCGAGTACGTGCGCTCTCCGCTGAGCCGGGTTGCCTCTTCGAGAAGCTCCCCATTCAACACAAGATTTGTACGTCTCATATGCATAAAGTGTAGCCGCTGCGGAAGAGGTGCGTCAAGTCCCTGGCGGACAATCCTGTCGATCGAGGTGCGCGTTGGAGTCACACACGGCAGGGCGCGATTGTGGCCCTCTGGCAGAGGGATCTTTCCTGTACGATGGGGAAAGCATCGTTGCCATTGGGAGGTGCCATGACGGCTGGTATGAGGAGTGCGTTCTCGATTGTCGGTTTGCTGATCTTCGTCACGGCTGGGCTCTCCGCTCAGTCGACAACGCT
>JANPJN010000135.1:0-1597 GCA_031425515.1 Acidobacteriota bacterium
CTTCAGCACGGTCGGCCTCTCGCCGGCGACCGCGACGAATGCGCCGTTCGGCACCCATACCATTACCGCGACTGCGACGAGCGCGGGCGGGGCGGCGGTCGCGGGATCGACGGTCAACTTCAGCGTCCTGACCGGCCCGAACGCAGGACAGACAGGGCAGGGCGTGACGAACCCGTCAGGCCAGGCGGCCTTCACCTACGCGGATACCGGTGGCCCAGGCACCGACACGGTGCAGGCCTTCATCGGCACCCTCGGATCGAACGTGGTGCAGGCCATCTGGCAGGTGCCATCCTGCCAGGGTGCCGCCGCGGTGCTGGCATCGCCCATGTTCCCGATCGATCAGGGATGGCGCGCGTTCACCATCACGGGCGTGTCGAACGCCGCCGTGACGCAGGTCTGCCAGGACGAGGCACCGAACTTCGAGAACGTCGCCTCGTGGGCGGTGGACGCCACCGGTATCGGCACCACGACCGGCCGCGTACGGGCGCAGCGCTCGGGCACGCGCACGGCACCCAGTAACGGCCGCGTCTACCGCATCTACTACACGGCCGCGAGCTGCGTCGGCAGCGTGACGATCGAAGTGCCGACGGTGGCGGGAGGCAGGGCCATCGACAACGGTCCGCTCTTCAACTCCGTCAGCGGCGCGCCGTGCAGCGCACCGCTCGTACCCACCGTCGTCGCGGCACCCAACGTGGTCGGGCAGCCGCAGGCGGCGGCCGCCGCCCTCATCAGCGGGGCCGGTCTTGTCCCGGGAGGGATCTCGACGCTGGCGAGTCCGACGGTGCCGGCCGGCTCGGTGATGAGTCAGGTTCCGAGCGCCGGCGCGAACGTCGCCGTCGGGTCCGCGGTCGTCCTGACCGTGTCGAGCGGGCCGCCCTCCGTGGCGGTGCCGGGCGTTGTCGGACAGACACAGGGTTCCGCCGGCGGAGCGATCGCGGGTGCGGGCCTGGTGGTGGGTGCGGTCAGCCAGGTCAACCACGCGTCCATCGCCGCGGGCGTCGTGATTTCACAGGCGCCCATTGGCGGGACCAACGTGCCGCCGGGATCCGCCGTCGCCCTCACGGTCTCGCTCGGACCGGCGCTCTCGATCGTGCCGAACGTCGTCGGCCAGACCCAGGCGGTCGCCGTATCGGCGATCGCCGGTGTGGGGCTCAACTTCGGATCGCTGTCGCAGGTCTATAGCGGCTCCGTCGCCGTGGGGCTGGTGATTTCCCAGTCGCCGGCGGGCGGCACTAGCGTGCCGACGGGAACGACCGTCAACCTGACGCTCTCGCTCGGACCGCAGCCGGTGCCGGTGCCGAATGTCGTCGGACAGACCGAAGCCGCGGCGCGCGCGAGCATCATCGCGGGCACGCTGGCCGTGGGCACGGTCACGCAGGTCAACCACGGGACGGTGCCTCTCGGACAGGTCATCTCGCAGTCGCCTGCTGCCGGTACCAGCGTGCTGCCTGGCTCCGTCGTCACCTTTGCCGTCTCGCTCGGGCCCGTGATGGTCACGGTGCCTTCCGTGGTCGGGCAGACACAGGCCGCCGCCGCCGGAGCGATCACGGGCGTCGGACTCGTCGTCGGCGTCGTCTCACAGGCCAACCACGCCGTC
>JANPJN010000136.1:0-2508 GCA_031425515.1 Acidobacteriota bacterium
GACTATGCCGACGACCCGCGCATGGGCTCCGCGAAAGTCCCGCACAAGCTGCGCGAGGAGTTCCGCGCCGCCGGTCACACCTGTGACGCACTGTTCGCGGACGACATCGGCAGATCTCCTGCCGGACGGCAGCTCCGTCAACTGGCCGCCCCCGTGCTGGCCGCGAGGGCGATCTCCCGCGCGCTCGCCACCGGTTCGTACGATGTCGTGGACGTCGCCAGCGCTGAAGGGCTGTGGTTCGGCGCGGGACGATGGCTGGGGCAGTTCCGTTCGACCGTGTTCATCTGCCGCTCCAACGGACTCGAACACCGCAACTACCAGAGAATGCTCGACGACAGCCGCGCGGGGCTGACGCCCAAGCCCTGGCCGCGCCGCATCTGGTACCCGGCGTCGCGCCTGTCGCAGGTCGCCCTGGCGGCACGCGTCGCGGATCGGATGATCGTGCTCACTGACAGCGATCGGCAGTTCGCGCTGGACCGCGGATGGCAGCCCGCGGACCGCGTCCACGTAGTCCCTCACGGCGTGTCGAGCCGGTTCCTCACGGGCGCCGCCACGGGGAAAGCTCGCGGGGCCGGTGCGCTCTTCTGCGGCTCCTGGGATCACACCAAGGGCATCAGTTATCTCGCCGGAAGCTTCGACATCCTGGCACGCGAAGGCCGACCGGTGCCGCTCACGATCCTTGGCCCCGGTCCCGCCGCGTCCACGGTCCTCAGCGCGTTCTCTACCGTCACCCGCCCGCACGTGACCGTCGTCGATCGCCTGCCCGAGGATGCCGTCATCGACGCGTATCAGCGCCACGACCTGCTCGCCTTCCCGTCAACCTACGAAGGCTTCGGTCTCGTGGTGATCGAAGCCATGAGCCAGGGGCTGCCAGTGGTCGCCACACCGGTTGGCTGCGTGCCCGACACGGTCGTCGAAGGGCAGACGGGCGCAATCGTCCCGCTGCGCGACAGCCGCGCGCTGGCCGACGCGGTGTCCCGGCTGATGGCCTCGCCGGCCGACCGTATCCGGATGGGGGCCAATGCCGTCCGGCGCGTGTCCGCCATGTCGTGGACCGAAACCGCCCGGCGAACCCTCGACGTCTACGCGGACGCCGTTGCGTCCCGCGGGCACAGGCACCCGGCATGACGCGGCTGACGGTCGGCATCACGACACGCAATCGCCCCGCCTCGCTCGCGCGCTGCGTCGGGTCGCTCCAGGTCCTCGCCTCCCTCGACCCGCACGTCGTCGTCTTCGACGACGCCTCCGACGTTCCCGCGGCTCCCGCACTGCTCGAGACGACGCCGGACGGGATGGATCTCGCGGTGCTGCGCGACGAGGGTCACGTGGGCTACATCGCCGGTCGCAACCGCATCATGCGCGAGGCGATCACGCCGTACGTGCTGCTGCTGGACGACGACGCCGTGGTGTTGTCGGCGGAGTCGATCGAAGCCGCCATCGCGGTGCTCGATGGGGATGCGGCGGTGGCGGCCGTCGGATTCGCGCAGGCCGAGGCAGATGGACGGCCCTGGCCCGAGGGTATGCAGCCCGCACGAGGGTCCGTACCCGCCTACGTCACCGCGTACATCGGCTTCGCGCACCTGCTGCGGCGCGACGCCTTCCATCGCTGCGGCGGATATCGGGAAGGGTTCGTGTATTACGGCGAGGAGAAGGATTTCTGCCTGCGATTGCTCGACCGGGGCGAGCGGGTCGTGTATCTGCCGCAATCGCTCGTCGGGCATCTGGCGGACCCGTCGGGCCGGGATGCGACGCGCTACGTGCGCTATGCGATCAGGAACGACTGCCTGTCTTCGCTCTACAACGACCCCTGGCCCATCGTCGCACTCAGCCTGCCGCTGCGGATGTGGCGCTACAGGAAGATGAAGGCAGGCGTGGGCGCCAGGAACGGTGGACTCCGATGGATTGCCGGGGAGGTCGCGCGCGCGCTGCCGGACGTGCGGCGCGATCGCCGCGCCGTGTCGTGGGCGACCTTCAGGGAGTGGCGGCGGCTGTCGCGGACGCCCGTGCCCTATCGTGGCCCGGGGGCAGCGTGAAGCGGCTGCTGACGATCGGCCACTCTTACGTCGTCGCGCTCAACCGCCGGCTGGCCGACGAGATGGCGCGCGAGGGGGCTGGGCGCTGGAGCGTCACAGCGGCGGCGCCGTCACGATATCCCGGCGATCTCGGGCCAATCGTGCTCGAGCCGGGGGAGGACGATGGATGCCCCACGCGGCCGATGGCAACCCACCTGACGAGCGTGCCTCACCTGATGTTCTACGGCGGGCTGCGCACGCTGATGGCGGAGCCGTGGGATCTGATCCACTGCTGGGAGGAGCCGTACGTGGCGGCCGGCGCGCAGATCGCCGCGAGGGCCCCACGGGATGCGCGATTCGTGTTCGCGACGTTCCAGAATCTCCCGAAGTCGTATCCGCCCCCGTTCGGGTGGTTCGAGCGCCGCGTGCTTGGCCGGGCGGACGGCTGGATCGCGTTCGGCCGCACGGTCCACGAGACCCAGATGGCCCGGCCAGG
>JANPJN010000137.1:0-3044 GCA_031425515.1 Acidobacteriota bacterium
ACCGTGGCGATCGTCAACCGTCAGTTCGCCGAGCACTTCTTTCCGGGGAGAAGCGCCGTCGGCAAGCGGCTGGGATCGGGAGGCGGTCCGAAGACGAAGCTCACCATCGAGATCGCGGGCGTCGTGGCCAACTCGCTCTACGAAGGCCCGCGCGCAGGCGTGCGGCGGCAGGTCTTCATCCCTAACTTCGGGCGGCGCAGCGCCGCCTTCTATCTGCGCGCGCAGACGGGGTCAGCCAGTGCGTACCAGATCGTGCGCAACGAGGTGAAGCGGCTGGACGCGTCGATGCCTGTCTACGAGATGAAGACGCTCGAGGCGCAGCTCGACGAGACGCTCATGACCGATCGACTCATTGCCACCCTGTCTGCCGGCTTCGGTCTCCTCGCGACGCTGCTGGCCTCGATTGGTCTCTACGGCGTCATGGCGTTCGTCGTCGCCCGCCGGCGCAAGGAGCTCGGTATTCGTCTCGCCCTCGGCGCACAGCCGGGTGTGGTGCTCTGGCTCGTGATGCGCGAGGTGCTGCTGCTCCTGGCGATCGGCCTCGCGATCGGAGTGCCGGCCGCCATGATGCTTGGGCGACTCGTCTCCACGCAGCTCTACGGCATCCAGCCGCAGGATCCGCAGATCGCCCTCTGGACGACGGCGATCCTCACGACCGTGTCGGCGGCCGCCGGCTTGATTCCGGCGCACCGGGCGAGCCGCATCGATCCGATCCTCGCGCTGCGGCACGAGTAGGTCAGAGTCGCGTCGGGCAGCCCGGGCGGCACCGGCACTGGATCGTGTGGTCGCCCACCGTGGCGTAGTCGTAGGTGAGCTCCTCACCGGCGGCAATGAACTTCGACGCCCGGATCCAGATGGTCGTATCGACCACCTGGAACCAGCAATTGGGCGCGCAGGCGTGATTGATGTAGCGCGCGAGGTTGCCCCCCACGGCCGCATCCCGGCTCCATCGCCGGTTCACGCGGAACACCCAGATGCACCCTTCCGCCAGATAGCGCGCCTCGCGTGGCGAGGCCCGGTCGTTGCGGATGAGCTCCCCCGCATAGTCGATCACGCGACGGTTCTTGTTGATCGGCTCTGCCGCAAACACGCCGAAGCCGTGCAGCCGCGAGCGTCGGCGAATGAGTTTCGGAAGCGTGGTGGCACGCGGTAGCGGCACAGGCGCTCGAGCCCCTCTTGCAGTGCGCCGGCGGACCATGCGCCGGGTTTTGTGTGGAGATTACCTCAAAGCCCGACCATCCCGACCGGGCGATCGTACTCATCCAATCCGCCCGGACCCTGCCGTGCGTAGAGCATGCGGCAGGGACAAACCTGCCGAAGGCATCAGGAGGAATCGAATGAGAAAGTATCGCCGGGGAGCCTGCGTCAGTCTGGCTCTCGTGCTCGCCGCCGGCGCGGTCGGCCAGGGATCGAGTCACCGCGAGGCGCCAGGCATCACCAAGACACCGAAGCTCGACGGGACAGATTTCTACATGTTCCGCAGCTACGAAACGGGGCGGGACGGGTTCGTGACCCTCATCGCGAACTACATTCCGCTCCAGGACGCGTATGGGGGGCCGAACTACTTCAGCCTGGACCCCGACGCGGTCTACGAGATTCACCTCGACAATAACGGCGATGCGATGGAGGACGTCACGTTCCAGTTCCGTCCTTCCATTCTGGTGAAGGATCTGGCGGTGGACGCGGGCGGCATGATGGTCCCTGTTCCGCTCATCAATATCGGCGCAATCGGGCCAGGCGCCGCGGACACCGCCTTCCTCAATCGTGAGGAATCCTACCAGGTGAACTTCATTCGCGGGGACCGCCGGGGGGGGAACTCGTTCCCCATCACCAATGTGGCCGGTGGATCCGCCACCTTCCGGAAGCCGGTGGACAACATCGGGAACAAGTCGATTCCCCAGTACGACACCTACGCCCGCAACCACATCTACGACATCGCCATTCCCGGCTGCGGCGACGGCCGCATGTTCGTGGGGCAGCGCAAGGATCCGTTTGTCGTGAACCTCGGCGAGACGTTCGACCTCGTCAACGTCACCAACCCGCTCGGCCCGGAGAACGCCGAAGCGGACGATCTGGCTGACAAGAACGTCACGTCGTTCGTAGTCGAGGTGCCGATTGCCTGCGTGGCGATCGCCGGCCAGCCCATCGTCGGCGGCTGGACCACGGCGAGCCTGGGTGCGGGCGTGACGCCCGGAGGCTCGACCCCCGGCGGCCCGGATGCGAGCGCATGCCCCGCGGGCCAGCCCGCGTCACAGCGTCCGGCGAATTCGTCGGCCGTCACCTGGGTGCCCGATCAGACGTGCCGCGGCTGGGTGCCGAGCAATCACCCGGCGCGCCGCGGTGGCCCCGGCGCGGCTCCGGCTCCGCCTGCCGCCGCCGGCGTCCAGGTGTCGCGTCTGGGTGCGCCGCTCGTGAACGAAGTGGTCATCGGTCTGAAAGACAAGGACCTCTTCAACTCGGCGCGGCCCACGCAGGACGGCGCACTGGCCTCCTACGTCACGAATCCCGCACTGCCTGAGCTGCTGGAAATCCTCTTCGGGAGCGCCGGTGTCCGCGCGCCGAACAACTTTCCGCGCACCGATCTCGTCGCGGCCTTCCTCACGGGCATCACCGGACTCAATCAGCCCGCCGGCGTCACCCCCTCCGAAATGCTGCGCCTCAACACCGACATCGCGCCGGTCACCCGCGCGAGCCAGAGCCGGCTCGGCGCACTCGGCGGCGACAACGCAGGCTTCCCGAATGGACGCCGACCGGGAGACGATGTGGTCGATATCGAGTTGCGGGTGGCCATGGGCGTTCTCTGCCACGCCATCCCGGCCGCGGTCGGGTGCGCGGCTTCTGACGCGCCGTCAGGCCTGCTGCCCTTCACCGACGGTGCGTTCCTGAACTCGTCGTTCACCGACGCGACGTTCCCGTACCTGCGGACGCCGCTGGCCGGTTCGCCGAACACCACACCGTAGCGTCGTCTCGAAGTCAGGGCGGCGGCCGGGCCGTCCTGACCCCTTACAGAAGTCGGAGCAGAGTGATGTTGCAGTCTCGAAAGG
>JANPJN010000138.1:0-2992 GCA_031425515.1 Acidobacteriota bacterium
CAGGAGCAGCGCGCTGGTACCGACCGGCGGCAGCCGTCCGCCGTATCCGCGCCGGCGGCCGGGCTCGGTCGGGACGGTGTCGTTGGCGTCCGCGCCAGCCGCGAGCAGCACCCGGACGACGTCGAGGCGTCCCTCACGGACGGCGAAGAGCAGCGGCGTCAGGCCCGAGGGCAGACGCGCGGCGACGCTGGCGCCCGCTTTGATCAACATGTTGACCACATCCGGGTGCCCTTCGGCCGCGGCCCACATCAGCGCCGTCTGTCCGCGCCGGGCGTCCCTGGCGTCCACCACCGCGCCGCTCGACAGGAGCGCCTTCACGGCGTGCAGCGCGCCGCTCCGTGCGGCGGTCATCAGCGGCGTCTCGCCGCCCGGAAGTGCGGCGTTTGGATCCGCGCCGGCTTTCAGCAGCAGGTCTACCATCGCCCCATTGGCATTCGTGCACGCGAGCGACAGCGGGGTGACTCCGTAGCGGTTGGCGGCGTTCGGATTGCCGCCGGCCGCTGCGATCAGCGTCGCGATCGGAAGATCGTCGTGGTACGAGGCCCACAGCAGCGCCGTCATCCCGTCCACCTGCGGGGCGTCCACGGCGGCGCGCTGGCCGAGCAGCGCGCGAATCGCCGGCCGGTCCATTTTCTCCGCGGCATCTGCCAGCGGCGCGGGCGTGCCGGCGGCTTCCAGGTGTGCCGCAGCGAGCAGCAGGACAATCCCGCGCAGGGCGCACCGCTTCAATCGGGTCATGACGTCAGCGCCTCCTTCGTGACCGGACGCCCGTGCCTCACAGCGACAGCAGCTCGTCGATCTTGCCCTTGCTGTCGGCAAAGGCGTCCATGCGCACGCCCACGCGTTCGAGGAGCGTCAGGTGAAGATTGGCGAGCGGCGTCGGCTCCGCATACTTGATGTGACGCGCCCCCTTGTGCCGGCCGGCCGCGCCGCCCGCCACGAGGATTGGCAGATTCACATGGTCGTGGACGTTGGGGTTCCCCATGCCGCTGCCGTACAGATACAGCGAGTGGTCGAGCAGCGAGCCATCGCCTTCCGGTGTGGCCTTGAGCTTCTCCAGGAAGTACGCGAAGAGCGAGACGTGGAAGGCGTTGATCTTCGCCATCCGCGCGACCTTCTCCGGATCGTTGCCGTGGTGCGTGAGGGGATGGTGCGGATCGGACACGCCGATCTCCGGATACGTCCGGTTGCTCGTTTCCCGCGCGAGCTGGAACGTGATGACCCTGGTGACGTCCCCCTGCAGGGCGAGCACCTGCAGGTCGAACATCAGCCGTGCATGGTCCGCGTAGGATGCGGGCACGCCCACCGGCCGATCGAGATCCGGCAGATGGCTGTCGGCCGTTTCGGCCTCGGCCTTCTGAATGCGCCGTTCGACCTCCCGGATGGTCTCGAGATACTGGCCCACCCGGTGGCGATCCTCGGGGCCCAGCGCGCTCTGGAGCCGCGTGATGTCGTCGCGGATCCAGTCGAGGAGGCTGGCTCGCTTGCGCAGCGCCGCCTGCCGATCGGCCGCATTGCCCCCTTCGCCGAACAGACGCTCGAAGACGATGCGCGGGTGGGCCTCGGCGGGGAGCGGCGTGGTGGGGGAGGACCAGGAGAGGTTGTTCTGGTAGACGCACGCGTAGCCGTTGTCGCACTGGCCCACCGTCTGGAGCAGATCCATCGAGAGCTCCAGCGACGGCAGCAGCGTCTGACGGCCGATCTGCTGCGCGGCGATCTGATCGAGTGTCGTGCCGAGGGGGTAGGCCGTGCTCTCGGTCCATGTCGCGGTCGCCGCACTCTGGAACGCGGCGTTGGTCGTGGCATGCGTGCCGGGGTAGGCGTTCTTCAGCTCCAGGTTGCTGATGACCGTGAGCTGGTCGAGGACCGGCGCGAGCGATTGCAGCGCGGGGGAGAGGGCCGTGAGCGCCCCATCGCCCGCCGGTGTCCACCGCGGCAGGTCGCATCCCATCGGCATGTAGACGAACCCGAGACGACGAACCGGCTCGGCCGGCGTGCGGGCGAGCGCCGTCATCGACGGCACCATGGCGTCGAGGAGCGGGAGCGCCAGGCCCGCGCCCACGCCCCGCAGGAACGTGCGACGCGGCAGGGCCTTTCTGGTGATGATCATCGGGACGTCCTCATCTGAAACGGCGGGCTGTTCACGATGCCGAGCACGATGGACGAGATGCGGTACCCCTGAGGCCGCGACCGGCGCACGACCTCCCGGATGGCGGGGGCGTCATAGTACTCGACTCCCCGCCCCGACGCATAGGTGAGGAGCTTTTCCGCAAACGCCCCGGCGAAGAGATCCGGCCGCCGCAGCAGGGCGTCCTCCAGCCCGCGCACGTCGGCAAACCGGCTGCCGTCGGGGAGCCCGCCCGACGCGTCGATCGCCAGGCCGGCCTCCTGAGCGCGGCGGCGGCCGACGGCGTCGAACTTCTCGAGCGACAGGCCGACCGGGTCCATCAGATTGTGGCACGACGAGCAGGCCGGGTTGCGCCGGTGCTCGGCCAGGCGCTCGCGCACCGAGAGGCCACCTTCGACGGTGTTGTCCTTGAGATCCGGGACGTCCTGCGGTGGCGGCGGAGGAGGAACGCCCAGCAGATTCTCGAGGACCCACTTGCCGCGCAGGACCGGCGAGGTGCGAGTGGCGAAGGACGTCACCGTCAGGATCCCGCCCTGGCGCAGGAGGCCGCCACGCATGCTCCCCGCATCCAGGGCGACGCGCCGGAACCGGCTGCCGTAGACATGCGGCATGCCGTAATGCCTGGCCAGCCGCTCGTTCACGAACGTGTAGTTGGCGCGCAGCAGATCGAGCAGGCTGCGATCCTCCCGCAGGACGCTCCCGAAGAAGAGCTCCGTTTCGCGGCGGAAGGCCTGCCGGAGGTTGTCGTCGAAGTCCGGGAACAGCCGCATGTCCGGCGTGATCGCGTCGAGGTTGCGCAGGTGCAGCCACTGCGACGCGAAGTTGGTGACGAGCGCCTCGGACCGCTGGTCGGCCAGCATGCGC
>JANPJN010000139.1:0-1783 GCA_031425515.1 Acidobacteriota bacterium
GCCGCTGCCGCACGCCGCCGCCGGCGACGATGACGGGGCTGTGGGAATCGAGCTTGTGCAGCGCGCCGTGCGAGGCCCCGCCGACGTGCGCCTTGCCACCCGGCACCTCGAACTCGCAGCCCGGCCGGGCCGTGACCCAGACCTCGCCGCTCTGCTCCAGATCCAGCACGTTCGCGATCCGCTCGAAGGCGTTGGGATACTCCGGAAAGAGGATCGCGCCGCCGTCCTGCACGAGGCCGAGCGTCTCGGCATCTCCCGTCCACGTCCAGGGCGACCCGGCACCGTCGCGGCGATCCGGCATCGCGCCGCGCGCGAAGTCGAGCCGGCCGCGGCCCGACCGCACGGTGTACCCCCCCGACCCCGGCATCGTCAGGTGCGATCGCCACATGACCTGATCCACGCGCGCGTCGGCGAGCAGTGCCGCCGCGATCCGTTCGATGTTGCCGGGGTTCGGCTCGCGGACGTAGATCTGCGCCGCGCGCATGTTGGGGCAGATCATGATCTCGTCGCGGCCGTGCCACGGCCGCCCGAGCTGCGCCAGACGGAAATCCGCCAGCACGGCGTCGAGCCGGACGACCGCGCGCGCGCCGTCCGCGAGGATGTCGCAATGGCCGTGGTCCGAGGTGACAATGACGACGGTGTCTTCGAGAACCCGGTCCAGTCCTCCGGCAGCCTCGAAGGCCTCGCCCAGCATGACGTCGATGCGGTCGAGCACCGGCAGGGCGGCGACGGGCCCGACGACGTGGCTCTGGTAGTCGTTGTCGGCGAAGTACGCGATGGTGAAATCCGGCAGCCCTGTCGTCCCCATCAGATCCCGCAGCATCGCCCCCGTCGAGTCGTCGTCCATGCCGAAGCGGTGCAGCAGGCCCGCTTTGCGGTCCACCTTGCGGCCGGAGTCGAGACGGGAGCCGACGAAGTCACCCAGGTTCAGCACGGTGGGCCCCTGGACCGTGGCCGTCAGCGGCACGCCTGGCAGGGCGGCCATCGCGGCGGGGACCTGGATGTCGTGCGGCCGATCGCCTTTGAAGACGAGATAGTTCAGGCAGGCGGCGGTGCGGCCGGTACGCTCCAGCATCTGAAACAGCGTCGGCGCCTTGAGCCGGTCGCCGTTCAGCCGCAGCAGGAAGTCGCTGACGAAGTTGCCGAAGCCCTCCCGCGCGATGACCCAGAAGTCGTCGCCGTAGTAGGCAATCTCGTCCCTCGCGCTGTCGTACCACGAGGCGCCGGCGATGCCGTGCTCGGCCGGGTAGGTGCCGGTGGCGATCGAGGACGTCGCCGCGGGGGTGATGGACGGAAAGATCGAGACCGATGCCTCGTGCATGGCGCCCGCGTCGGCGAGGCGCTGCAGGACCGGCAGCCGCCCCGTGCGGATCGCGGGGCAGACGACGTGCGGCGTGGCGGCGTCGATGACGACGAGCAGGACCCTGGATGGCACGGTGTCAGTCTAGCGCAAGCATTGCGGAGGTTGAACCCTGGGCCGGAGGCGGCGGTCTATGATTAGGCTCTTCGGGAAGGGCTTCCTGGGCTCCGGGAGCGAACCATGGTGATGCCGCTCTGCGGAACCTTTGACTACGCCTTCGTCGTGCCCGACACCGAGGCGGCGAGGGAGTCTGGCATACGGACGCTGGCAGAGCCTCCCGGGGCCGTCCCACCCCGCGCGAAGGCGTGGCTATGGAACATCTGGAGTCAGGTCCCAGGCCTCGACGGCTACGATTCGCTCCGTGATGACCGACTGGTGGGCCTTGCGCCGACCCTCCGAATCTCGGGATCCCGTCTGATTCTC
>JANPJN010000140.1:0-2102 GCA_031425515.1 Acidobacteriota bacterium
CGCAGCGCATTGAAGGCCTGCGGATCGAGCTCTCGGAAGGCGTGCTTGACGATGGCGTAGTTGGTGCCCCAGATGAGCGTCATCAGGAGCAGGAGGACGTCGATGCGGGCGAGGCGGCGCGAGGGTGGCGGCATGGGTAGAACTGCTGAGGGCGTGGACCCCGGACCGGGGAGCAATTCCCCGGCCCGGCACCGATCTGCGCGCTCATGCGCCGTCCGCGGCCAGCCTTGCTGCGGCCGTTCAGTTGAACGGCGGGAGGAAGAACAGGATGAGCGAGATGAGCAGCACGTAGATGACGAGCGACTCGATGAGCACGAGCCCCAGGATCAGCGCGCCGCGGATGTCGCCGGCCGCGCCGGGGTTCCGCGCGATCGCCTCGGCGGCGGCGCTGACGCCGCGCCCCTGCGCGAGCGCGCCCAGGCCGGCCGCGAACGCCAGGGCGAAGCCGGCGGTGATGATCGACCACTTGGCGATCTCGGTGTTGCTGCCGCTTCCGGCCGTCTCCTGCGCGAACACCGGGGCGAACATGCCCGCCACCATCACGAGTGCGAATGTCAGAACGGAACGTTTACTCACGACCCAAGCCTCCTCTGAAGTCTTTCAAGTGCTGCGAACGCATCCGCAGGCGGATGATGCGGCCCTCATGCCGCCGCCGGCGCATGGCTGCCGCTTGGCGCATGCGCATGGCCGTGCCCGTCTACCTCGTCGTGCTCCACGGCGACGGCCCCCTGCAGATAGATGATGGAGAGAAGCACGAAGATGAACGCCTGGAGCCCGCCGGTCACGAGGCCGAGGAACATCATCGGCAGCGGCGCCAGGAACGGCACGATGCTGAACAGGATGATGATGACGAGCTCCTCGCCGAAGATGTTGCCGAACAGACGGAGCGACAGCGAGAGCACGCGCGAGGAATGACTGATGAGCTCGATGACCAGCATGAGGGGCGCCATCCAGACCGGCGATCCCGGCGGCACGGCAAAGTGCTTGAGGTAATTCACGACCCCCTGCTCCTTGACGCCCTGGAAGTGGTAGTAGACCCAGATGGTGATCGCGCAGCCGAGCGTGACGTTGATGCTGCTCGTCGGCGCCATCAGCCCCGGCACGAGACCCATGTAGTTTCCGACCAGGATGAAGACGCCGAGCGTTGCGATGAGCGGCAGATACTTCCGCCCCTTCGGACCGATCCATTCCTCGAGCAGCCCGACGACGGCGCCGATGCCGTCCTCCATGATGATCTGGAGCGTGCCCGGGTTCTCGACGCTGAGACGCGAGCGCACGATGAGCGACAGGACGGTCAACCCCGCCACGATGAGCAGGACCATCACCATGAAGGGCGGAATCACATGGTGGCCCGTGAAGTGGAAGCCCATGGGCTCGAAGACGGCGCGCACGAGCGGTCCGAGCAGGGCATTCACCCAGTCCACGATCATCAGGGGGTGTTCGAGCTTTTCCATGGAAACACAGAGACGACGTTCGAAATCAGCGAGCCTTCGTCGAGCGAAAGCGGACGGCCTCGAGCGAAATGGCCGCGACAACCGAGGAGGCACCCGCCAGCAGCCCCAGCGGGGGCAGGCGCAAACGAGCAATCATAACGTACGCCAGAAGGGCGAGTAAAGCGTACCGGCCGACCACCCGCGCCGCCGTCAGCACGGGCGACGGGCGCCCCGCGGCCTCGGTTTCCGCGGGCTCTCCGTCCGCGGCAGCGGACGGGGCGAGCATCCCGACCAGCCCCTCGGCGCTCGAGACGATCATCCGGTAACTCACCAGCGCCAGGAGCCCGCCGGCCGCGACTGCCAGCACCGGCAGGATCCGCCCGCCGCCAATCCCAAAGGCCGCAGTCGCCATCACCACGCAGACGACAAGAGCCGTCCGCTCGACGCGACGCAGCAGCGCGTCAATCTTGATGGCCGGCTTCGCCGCTGGCTTGATGGCCGGCTTCGCAGCTGGCTTCATGGCCGGTTTCGCGGCTGGCTCGACCGCCGGAGGCCCGGCCTGAGCCGTCCCCTCACGACCGGGAATTGCCACCGAGGGGCATCCACCATCGTCAGGGCCTGCCGAACGCGCGGTAGACGTTCAGGATGCCGGCGGCGACGCCGATGACG
>JANPJN010000141.1:0-2835 GCA_031425515.1 Acidobacteriota bacterium
CGCGTCGGGCGGGTCCGCGGGCGCTCCGACTCATTCCGCGCGACGTGCTCCATCACGACCCGTCACTTCCCTCGCAACCGCGCGACAGGACCATCCACACCGTTCGGCAACTGCTCCGCGGCAAGCTGGTCGTCGTCTTTGACCTCACGCTTCAGGCGCGCGAGCTCGGTCTTCAACCGGTCGGTCAACGCCTCCTGCCCGGGCCTGCCGTACAGGTTGTCGAGCTCCCGCGGATCCCTGACGAGATCGAAGAGCTCCCACTGATCCTTCTTCCAGAAGTGAATCAGCTTGTGCGTACGCGTCCGTACGCCGTAGTGCGCCCGCGTGTTGTGATCGCCGGGATCGTGGTAGTAGCGGTAATACATCGACGTGCGCCAGTCCGCCGGGGGGGCGCCGCGCAGCACTGGCAGGAGGCTTCGGCCCTGCATGCCGGGGGCCGGCGGGAGGCCCGCCGCCTCCAGGAAGGTCGGCGCGAAGTCGATGTTGAGCGCCATGGCGTCGGTTCGGGTGCGCGGCTTGATCCCGTCGGGCCAGCGGACGAGAAACGGCATCCGAATCGATTCCTCGTACATGAACCGCTTGTCGAAGAGGCCGTGATCGCCCAGAAAGAAGCCCTGGTCGCTGGTGTAGATCACCATCGTGTTGCGGCCGACACCGGCCGTGTCGAGCGCCGCGAGCACGCGTCCGACACTGTCGTCCACCGACTGCACGGTGGCGAGGTAGTCCTGCATGTATCGCTGATACTTCCAGCGCACCAGCATGTCGCCCGTCAGGGTGACCGGCTTGCGGTCGCGGACGATCGTCACCGAGTCGGGTTTGGCGCCAAGCCATTTCGCCAGCTCCGGCCCGGCAAGGCCATCCGGCGGCGTCAGCTTCAGGTCACGATTGGTCAGATCCGCCGAGATGCGCTGCTGGTTCTCCCGCAACGCGTCGGTCCGCGTCGCGTACGTGTCGCGGAGAGTCGCCGGCTCCGGAATGCGCCGCCCGGCGAACTGCGCGGCATAGGCGGCGCTGGGCTCCCACGGCCGATGCGGTGCCTTGTGGTGCATCATCAGGAAAAAGGGCTTGTCGCGCGGACGACTGTCGACGAACTCCAGCGCCAGATCCGTGATGACCTCGGTCGCATATCTCCCGGTGTAGGTCTTCTCGCCGCCGGCTGTGTAGAACACCGGATCCCGGTAGGCGCCCTGCCCCGGGAGGATCTCCCAGTGATCGAACCCTACGGGGTCGCTGCCCAGGTGCCACTTCCCGATCATGCCGGTGTGATAGCCCCCCTGCTGAAGCAGTCGCGCGACGGTCAGGCGCGCGCTGTCGAAGCGGTTGAAGACCGTGACGCCGTTGAGGTGCGAGTACTGCCCCGTCAGGATCGCGGCCCGGCTCGGGGTGCAGATCGAGTTCGTGGCGAATACTCTTGTGAGGACCGCCCCGTCCCTGGCCAGCCGGTCGAGGTGCGGGGTCTTGTTCACGCGCGATCCGTAGGCGCCGATGGCGTGGGCGGCGTGGTCGTCGGTCATGATGAAGAGAATGTTTGGCCGCGGATTCCCACGGCCTTGCGCAGCTGCGCGGAGCGGCACAATCGCGGCCGCAGCCACGAGCACGCACGTCACGACTTTCATTCACTCTCCTGCCGGATGCGGGCTCTGTCGCTTACCGGGACCTGGGTGCCATTAGTTCCTGGCCACAGCGACAGCGCAGCCGGAAGGACCCAGACCGCCAGCCACGCCCGCCAGGCCAGCCCCGGCAGCAGGATAGACCATGTGATCCGGTCGGCAGCAAGAAAGAAGGCGACAAGCAGCATCAGGAACAGCGTGGCGCCGTGCCTGTATATCCGGAACGCGGCGGCGATCACCGACGCGTCAAAAGCCGCCGGCGCCCGGGGGTTGATCCCGATGCCAACAGCCACAAGGATGCACGCGACTGCCACATCCAGCGACCCGAGCCAACGGGAGCCCTCCGCCAGGTGGAGGCTCGCCGCCACGGGAAAGGCGGTAGACATCGCCAACAGCCCGGCTGCAGCCCGGATCAGTGACTGGCCGGTCTTCTGCTGGTTCAGGTGACCCATCCGCCGACCCTCACGAACGCCCGACGCGCCGGGGAGTACTGCCAGCATCTGGCCGACGTATCGTCGATGAACCCGCACACGACGCGTGTCTTCCATCGAGGCGCGATACGGCCCTGGAGGGTGGTGGAGCGGCGAATGGAGACGCTCAGAGCCGCTGCCTCTGCAGGGCTGTAACAGGCCAGGTCGGCCCCCCCGCTGAACGCGCCTAACGTGGTCGACGTGCCGTCGGCGGCGAGAACGATGTAGTGGCTGCCGCCCGCGTCTGCGATCGCGGCCGCATAGGCTCCCGGCTGCCCTGGCTGGAGCTCGCCGCGACACCAGGCCAGCACCCGTCCGGCGGGCCGGGCGCGCGTCGCAAGCGATGCGAGGTCAGGTGGCGGCGGCTGACCGATTGCGGTCGTTGGGGCAAAGATGACCATGGCGAACAGGGCCATCATCAACACAGGACTCGAAGGCATTCTCATGGACGCGCGCGCGTTGCCGGGCCGGTCGCCTGCGGCTCTCAGTTGCCTGCGCCGGCCGCGGACGAATCAGAGTCACGCTTCCAGAGCAGGACCGCCAGCCAGACGATGAAGATCTTGAGCGGCAGGGGCCAGGCGTCCGGCAGATCGACCTCGGCGCGGCGCGACAAAATCCCTTGCGGCGATACCCGGCCGATCTCCGTCTCTCCCTCGAACAAGGTGAAAGCCCGTCGGAAGAGCGAAGCCGCGCGGAGTGTATAGGTTCGCCCGGCGTGCGTAATCGTGAAGGATCGGCGCCACGCACTCGGTTTC
>JANPJN010000142.1:0-4547 GCA_031425515.1 Acidobacteriota bacterium
GCCGGGGGCTCATCACCAGCACCTACGTTCTCTGGGTACCCTTTCTCGTCATCTCTCTCGCCGCGGCCGCCCAGGGTCTCCCCCACTCGCGCATCACACCGTTCCGGTGGGACGCGCCGGCTGCGGCCGGTCGCCTGCCCGGGCCGCCGCGCTACGACGTGTTCATCAGCTATCGGCATGGCGGGGCGGATACCACGTGCGCACGGGAGCTGCTCGACGCGCTCGAGGCGAGCGGGTACCGCGTGGCGATCGACGAGCGGGATTTTCCGGCCAACGCCAGCTTTCTCGAGGAGATGGAGCGCTGCATCCGCGAAAGCCGATTCACCGTGGCGGTGATTTCGGCGGCGTATCTCGAGAGTGGCCACTGCCAGGAGGAAGCGATCATCTGCAAGGTGCTCGACATGGGCGATCGCAGACGCCGGCTGATCCCGTTCGTGATGCAGCCTGTCCCCATGCCCACCTGGCTCTACGGCATCGTCGGCATCGACGCCACGAAGGCGGACCCACTCGTGGACCCGATCGACAGGCTGAGGCACACGATTGGCGCACCGGCGGCTTTCGAAGCGCCGACCTCGTAGGTCTATAGCCGAGCTTCAAATCCCGCGGGTGGAAAATCCGGTACCCCCGTGCCTTGACTCCCGCCCGACGTGTGGCAGTATGCGGCTACACCTTCAACCAGGAGATTTCCCATGCGGAAATATCTGCAGGCCGCCGCAGCGTCTGCTGTGCTGCTGTTCGCGTATGCCGGCTGCGGAGGGGGCGGCGGGACGAGCCCGACGCCGACTCCCACGCCGACGGTCGTGTCGCTCAGTGTGACGCCCGCCGCGGTCTCGGCACAGGCCGGCGCGGCGGCCGCGCAGTTCACGGCGACCGCCACGATGTCCAACGCCTCGACCCAGGCCGTCACGGGCCAGGCGGCGTGGATCAGCTCGAACACGCAGGTCGCCACGGTCTCGGCGTCCGGGGCCGCAACGCCGCTGTCGGCCGGAGATGCCGACATCCGCGCGACCTATCAGGGCGCGACGGCCACGGCGCGACTTACGGTGACGCCGGTGACCTCGACGCCTCCGTCGATCTCGGGCCGCGTGCGCGACCGGACGACGTCGGCGGCAATCTCCGGCGCCACGGTCATCGTCAAGGACACCGCTCTCACGACCGTGAGCGACGGAGCGGGCAACTACGCGTTCTCGGGGGTCGCGCCCGGCAACTACGTGCTGCGAGCGACGAAGGGCGGGTACGACCTGACGGAGGTGCCCGTGTCTCTCGGCGCGAGCGCAACGGTAGACATTGCGATGCCGGCAACGGCGAGCGGTCCCGTGGCCTCGTTCATCGTGATACCGGATGCCGGGAGCATCGCGAGCGGGGAGCAGTGCGAGGTCGCGCAGGAGACGGTGTCGGGAAGCCTGGTCAACCGGCTGAAGTGCACGTTCGACGGCAGTGCATCCTCCGCTCCGGGCGGCGGGCTTGGCTATACCTGGTCGTTCCCCGTACCGAACCAGCCGAACCGGATCTTCCCGGGTTCCCCGCTCGTGCGGCCCACGCTTCCCTGCGGCTCCTTCCCGGGCACGACGGACCGCGAAGTCACGTTGACGATCTCCCACGCGGGCGGCACCACCTCAGTCACACGCATGGTGACGTATCGCAGGAGCACGCCGTGTTAGGAACCGGCTGGCGGCCCGCGCTGGCCGTCGCGCTCGTCTCCACGGTATGGCTCGCGACCGGCGCCGTGCCCGTCCGCGCGCAATCGACCGCCCAGTTGCCGCTGCAGTTCGACTTCCTGCCGCCCGGCGCACGCAGCACGGGCATGGGCGCGGCCTTCGTGGCGGTGGCCGACGATGCGACGGCGGCGTTCACGAACCCGGCGGGGCTGGGACGCCGGACGCGGCGGGAGATCTCCGGCGAGCTGCGCGTCAGGAGTCTCGAGACCCGGTTCCTGACAGGAGGCCGTATCAGCGGGGCGGTGACGGGTGTCGGCCTCGACACCGTACCCGGCCCGGTCTACGGGCAGGACCTCGACCGGCAGTACGGACCGTCGTTCGCGTCCGTGCTGTGGCCGGTCCTCGGCGCGACGGTCACGGGATACGCGCACCGCGTCGCCGCCATCGAGAACGCCTTCTACAATCAGGGCGTCTTCGAACGGATCACGTCGAATGGGCTGCCGGAGGACAGGAACCGCGAGAACCCGATCGGGGGTGATCGGAGAATCGCGATCAATGCGTACGGGCTCTCGGTGGGGCATCGGGGCTTCCGCAATCTCTCGATCGGAGCCGGCGTGGCGCTCTACTCGTTCAGCGCGCGTGGAGATTTCGCGCGATACGGCATCGACGGGAACTTCGCCGGCCCCGTGAATCGGGGCCGAATGGATGCCACCGCGACGCAGCGCGGCGACGACTGGAGCCCGGGCTTCAACCTCGGCGCACTCTACGACATCCAGCCGCGGCTCACCGCGGGCATCGCTTTCCGTCGCGGGCCGGCGTTCACCTTCAGCCAGCGCGACCGCATCCCCTCGCTCGCCTACGACAACACGAGGGTCGGTCGGTTCAAGGTCCCCGATGTCCTGTCCGCCGGCCTCGACTGGCGGCCGCTCGACTTGCTCAGAGTGGCTCTCGACGTAAACGGTGTGCGACACTCCCAGCTCGTGGCTGATTTCATCACCTTCCAGGCGCTCGCCAGCTCCCGCCCCGGACAGCTTCGGCTGGACGACGGCAGCGAGCTGCACGTGGGAGCCGAGCTCCTGCCGTCCGGGGCGCCCATGCAGCTCGCGCTCCGGGCCGGTTTCTGGCGCGACCCGGACCATGTGGTGCGGTACGAGCCGACGCCGGCGCAGGACGAGGTCGACACGCTCTATCGCGCCACGCTGCCCGGAGGCACTGCGCAATCGCACGTCACGTTCGGCGCCGGCCTCGCACCCACGCGCCGAATCGAGCTGAACGTCGCCGCGGATCTGTCGGGGCGCACGACTCACGTGACCTTCTCGACCATCTTCCGATTCGACTGATGGCCCACGGCAACGCCCATGCGGTGTAAACCTCTCGACCGCGCACTCCAGCAGCACTATGCCAATGTCGTGACGCTCCTCACCGACGGCCGGGTCGTGCCGTTTCTGGGTGCCGGCGCCAATCTCTGCGGGCGGCCCGCCAGTGCCGTCTGGGAGGACCACCAGCAGGGGTTCCTGCCGAGCGGCGGCGAGCTGGCCTCGTATCTCGCCGAGGAGTTCCACTGCCCCCCGGATGCCGACCTCGCCCGCGTCTCCCAGTACGTCTCGTTGACGACCGGCACGGGCGGTCTCTTCGGCAAGCTGCACGAGGTCTTCGATCGCAACTACGAGCCCACCTCGCTCCACCGGCTGCTCGCGAACCTCCAGTCGCTGCTGCGTGAGAAACACCTCCCTCCCCGGCATCAGCTCATCGTCACTACGAACTACGACGATGTGCTGGAGCGGGCGTTCCGGGAGGCGGGCGAGCCGTTCGACCTCGTGACGTATATGTCGGAGGGAGCGTCGCGGGGCAAGTTCCTGCACGTGGACCCGGCCGGCAAGTCGCAGATCATCGACATCCCCAATCAGTACCGGGACGTGTCGCTCGAGCGGCGCAGCGTCATTCTGAAGATCCATGGAGCGGTCAACCGCGAGGTGCCCGAGGGCGAGGGCGACAGCTACGTGATCACCGAGGATCACTACATCGACTACCTGACGCGCACCGACCTGGCCAACCTCGTGCCTGTGACGCTGACGGCCAAGCTGCGCAAGAGCCATTTCCTGTTTCTGGGGTATGGGCTGCGGGACTGGAACCTGCGCGTGATCCTCCACCGCATCGCCGGAGAGCAGCGGCTCAATTACAAGTCGTGGGCCATCCAGCGCAATCCGAGCGACCTGGATCAGCGGTCGTGGGGCAAGCGGGACGTCGATATCTTCGACGTCGATCTCGAGCGCTACATCGCGGCCGTGCGGGGCCGCCTGCGTCTGCTGCCGCCGGGTGAGGCGGCGCCGGGTGTTTGAGGGCCCCTATGCGGGGCTCATGCCCTTCACGGAGGAGCAGGCCCAGTACTTCTTCGGCCGCGAGGCAGAACGGGAGATCATCAGCGCCAATCTGATGGCCTCGCGGCTGACGCTGCTCTACGGGCCGAGCGGCGTCGGCAAGAGCTCGGTGATCAACGCCGGCGTGGCGCACGATCTCCGGGCGGCGTCGGCGCGGAGCCGGGCGGGGCGTGGCACGCCGGAGTTCGCGCTGGTCGTCTTTCGGAGCTGGCGCGACGATCCGTTGCGGGGCCTCGAGCATGCCATTGCCGCCGAAGTCGGGCACGCCGCGACCGGGTCGCGGTTCGACGAGCGCCTGCGAAGCTGGAGTGATGCGATCGACGGCGATCTGCTGATCGTGCTCGACCAGTTCGAAGAGTATTTCCTCTATCACTCGGCGTCCGACGGCGACGGGACCTTCGCGGTGGAGTTCCCGCGGGCCGTCAACCGCGCCGACCTGCGCGTGAGCTTCCTGCTCTCGATGCGCGAGGACTCGATCGCGAAGCTCGACTTCTTCAAGGGGCGTGTGCCG
>JANPJN010000143.1:0-2269 GCA_031425515.1 Acidobacteriota bacterium
GGATTGTCCTCGTCCAGGAAGCGCTGGTATTTGTTGTCGGCCGTCCGCTGCAGCGTGACGACCGAGAGATTCTTGTCCTCGTGCACCGCGCGATTGAGGAACGCCATCTCCGGGCGCGGCTCTCCCTCGTAATACAGAATCTGCTCGCGCCGGTCGGCGACGTCGATGAGCGCCTCGCGGACGTTGTTCTCCGCCACCAGCTCGCCCGGACGCGGTGCGATCCGGAAGCGGAAGACGCGCGGGCCCGCGTCGGCGGCGGTGAACCGCAGCCGCACAGCGGCCGGCTCGCCGTCGGCCGGCAGCTTGACCTCCTGCGATCCCACGATCCGCCCCTCGTCTTCGACATCCACCGACACGGTCTCTCCGGCATAGCCGGTCTGCGTCACGACCGCGTCAATCACGAGCGAGGTGCCGAGGAGCGCGCTGCGAGGGGTGGACACACGATCGACCTGCACGTCGCGCGCGAGCCGATCGCGTCCGACGCCGACGGTGAACACCGGCACGGCCGCGGCCCTGAGGCCCAGCAGCGCGTCGGACAGCGAGGCGTCGGTCGTGTCGGCGCCGTCGGTCACGAGCACCATCCCGGCCAGCGGCAGCCCCGCCAGCTCCTGTCGCACGCCGTTGAGCGCCGCCCCGAGCCGCGTCTGTGATCCGGCGAACGCGAGATCGTCGGTGGACTGCAGCCGCGCGGCGACGGACGAGAAACGGAAGGTGCGGACGACGAAGCGATCGGACAGCGACTTGACGAGCGCGGCGTCACGGCCGAACGCCTGGCGGACGAACGCGCCGCGCGGCTCGGTCCCCCAGTCCGGGATCTGCATGCTGCGCGAGTCGTCTATCAGGACGGCGAGGAAGTTCTGCTGCGGCACCGCCGCCTTCACGACGAGCAAAGGCCGGAAGAGACAGAAGAGGACGAGGCAGATCGTGGCGATGCGCAGGCCGGTCAGGATCACCCGGTCGCGCGTCCGCCCGCGCAGCGCCGCACGCCGGTAGCCGATCACCGCCGCGGCGATCGCCGCGACCGCAATGGCGGCCGCGACATACGAACCGGCCGAGGGCGCCAGGCGGAACTCTCCCTGCTGGAAGACCACCGGCCGATACTCGAACAGAAAACGGAACAGCGATTCCAAGGTCACTCCGGCAGCCGGGTTCGCCTTCGGCCTGCGCGCTGATTAAGTCTCGTCCCATCTGCCACAGGCGCATCGCAGGCGCCCGCGGGCCGAAAGCGGGAAGGTTCAGTTCCTTACGGCGCCGGTCCGTGTTCTGTTTACCCTGCCGACGCCTCCGCCGTGCCATCCAGGCAGGCGGCCGCGAGCTGCGTATACGCGTCGATCGCGCGATCGAGCTCGTCCAGATCCAGATGCTCTCCCGACGTGTGGGCGACCCGGATCGACCCCGGCCCGAACAGCAGCGGCACCCCCCACCGGTCGAGCAGCGGCACGTCGGTCGTGAAGGCAAACACCGCCGCCTCGAACCCCGGCACGGTGCGCATCCGCACTTCCGCGACCCGCAGCACCTCTTCAGACTCCACCAGGGGGGGGAGCGGTCGGATGGCCTCCAGCACCGCGTCCGGCGGCCCGACGGTCCGAAACACGAGCTCAGCCGACGCACTGGGCGAAATCACGTTCGGCGCCACGCCGCCCTCGATAATCCCCACACTGTAGTGCGTCGTCCCCATCAGCTCGTCGGAGGGCAGCGGCAACGACCGCAGCCTGACCAGGGCGTCCACGAGCTTGTCGATCGCCGATTCCCCCTCGTCCGGATAGGCGGAATGCGCCGCGCGGCCCGTGGCGCGCAGCCGCACCCGCAGCACGCCCCGCGTGGCGACGCCGAGCCGATTGTCGGTCGGTTCGCCGTTGATCAGGAAGCGCGAGCCCGGCGCGATCGTGTTCGCCGCGACTGCGCCGTCGCTCCCCCGCTCCTCGCCGGCCACGAACAGCAGGCCCACGCGCCGCTCGCCGGCCATCCGCATCCGCTCCACCGCCGCAATCTGGGCGGCGATGATGCCCTTGGCGTCGCAGGCGCCCCGTCCATACAGGCGGCGCCCTTCGAGACGGCTCGGAAAGAAGGGCGGCACGCAGTCGAAGTGGGTGGACAGGACGACCGCCGGCGGGTCCAGCGTGGCGATCACGTTCGCGCACCCGCGCTCGAGCGGCTGCTCGACGACGGTGTACCCGAGGTCGCGCAGGGCGCCGGCGAGCCACGCGCCGGCCGCCGCCTCCTGCCCGGTGGTCGAGTCCATGTCGATGAGCGTGCGGGCGAAGCGGAC
>JANPJN010000144.1:0-2694 GCA_031425515.1 Acidobacteriota bacterium
CGGCGCCCGCGTGCGTGTGCTGAAACACCTGCGCCCCGGTCGTTTCGATCCGCACGGTGTACGCAATGGGGGGCTGATCGAGCAGCGCCCCGATCGCCGTCAGCAGTCCTGGGGCGAAGCGGTTCTCGTCGTCCGCCGTCAGGGAAGAAATAAACCGAATGTCCATCTAGTGTCCTCACCGGGGTAACAGGGTGCGCTTCGTGTGCGGCGACGGCTGTGCAAGCACCATTCCGCCCGCGGACAAGCTGAATCAACCCAAGCCAGCGCTCGCCGCGTCCGGTGGAGCTCCCCCGGGCGAGAAAACCCGCCCGGCACGCGGACTTCGAACCCGTCACGCCGGGAGCGTCCCGCTGATTCTTGCGCCGCACAATCCCCTTCATGGGACTCGGCGCCGAGCGGTCCGCGTGGCACATGCCATGCTCTGTTGAACTGGCGAATGAGCCCGGGTCGGCGCAGCTTCTCCCCAACCACTGGCGCGGCCCCTGCGTGCGACGAGGCACGCGCCGCAGGTGGCATGGCGCTCTCCTTGGCCGCCCTTCCGACGCTCGCGCGGGTGGCCGACGTCCCCTGTTCCCGACTGCCGCTAATCGAAACCGTCGGGTGGAACCTCGGAGAGGCGGCCTTGTCGGAACGAGACGATCGCGGGAGACGGCTGCAGCGGCGGCTCTACGCCTTTTCGCGCCGGCTGGCCCGCGATCAGGACGACGTCCGCATGTACGACGTCGTACTTCGGACGCTCGCGGCGCACGTGGACGCGAGCACGGCTTCGCTGGCGATCTTCGACGAGGCGGATCAGGCGCTTCGGATCGTGACGACCATCGGCTACCCGCTCTCGATCGTGGAACACCTCCGCGTGCGGCCAGGCGAGGGCATCCTCGGCGAGGTCTTCGAGTCCGGCAGGGCCGTGTCCGGGAATGCCGGGGCCGGCGGCGTCCGCCGCCTCCGGTATCGCACCGATTCGTATCTGGTCCTCCCGATTCGGGCCGGACGGGGCTGCCTCGCGGTGGCGGCGCTGACCGACCATGGCGCCGGCGGCCCCTTTGACGCGCGCGACCTCACCGACGTGCGGGTGATGGCGTCCGTCGCCGCCCCCGCGCTCAGCCGCGCGACGCTTCGGGCCCAACTGGCGCGCGTGACCGAGCTGGCCACGGTTGACACCGTGACGGGCCTCTTCAACCGGCGCTACTTCGAGCGGCGCATCGAGGCGGAGTTCGAACGCGCCCGGCGCCGCGGGCAGGATCTCGCGCTGCTGCTCATTGATATCGACGACTTCAAGAAGGTCAACGACACGCACGGCCATCTGGAGGGCGATCGGACGCTCCGGCAGGTTGCAGATCTCGTGCGGGCGGGCGTCCGCGCCTTCGACATGAGCGCTCGGTACGGCGGCGAGGAGTTCGTGATTGTCATGCCGGCCGCCTCTGATGCGGTGGCGCATCAGGTCGCGGAACGGATCCGCGCACGGGTGGAGCAGACCTTCAGCCACCAGTCGCCCGCCGTCACCGTGAGCGTGGGCATCGGTATGCTCGGCAGCCAGTTGATGGTCGACGATCTGTTCGAGACCGCCGACCGCGCGCTGATGGCCGCCAAACAGTCGGGCAAGAACGTCGTCCGGGTCGGCGCCGTCGAGGGACGGACGCCGCCGCTACGGTAGCGCCGGTCGTGTCAGTGGGTGTCGCGCCTGGCGGGCGGCCGGGCGTCCGACGCGGCGGGCCTGCCGGCCGCGACCAGCGCGTGAATGGCGCGCGCCAGCGAGACCGGATGGTGGCGGATCTTTTCTCCCCTCCACTCGGTGGCGAGGTCGCACTCGACGACGGTCGCCGCGCCCCCGTGCCTCAGCCGGCCGACGGCCACCGGCTGTGAACCGCGCTCGGCGTACCGGCGGACCGCATCGCCCGGCACGCGGCGGCGATTGACGAGGACGTAGTCGAACAGGTCGCAGCCCAGATGGTCCTGGATGACGCGCAGATGGTCGTCCACGGAATAGTCGTCGGTCTCACCAGGCTCAGTCATCAGGTTCGCGACGTAGATACGCACGCCGCTCGACGCCCGGATGGTCGAGGCCACGCCGTCAACGAGGAGGTTCGGAAGGATGCTCGTGTAGAGGCTCCCCGGGCCGACCACGATGCCATCCGCCCCGATCAGTGCGTCCACGACGGCCCGGAGCGCCGTCGGCCGCGGCTCGAGCGACAGGCGCTTGATCGCCGAGGGATGCCCCGCGATCCGCGTTTCCCCTGTGACCATCTCCCCGCACACGAGCTCCGCGCGCAGCCGCACGTTCTCGACCGTCGCTGGAAGCACACGTCCGCGCGACCCAATCATCGAGCCCAGCTGATCGATCGCCCGTGAGAAATCGCCCGTGGCCCGCGTCAGCGCGGTCAGCAGGAGATTTCCCACCGGATGACCGACGACGCCGGGCCCCTCGTCCAGCCGGTGCTGCAGGAGCGACGTGAACGCGGACGGCTGATCGATGAGGGCCAGCAGACAGTTGCGTGCGTCCCCCGGGGGAAGGACGCCGAACTGATCCCGCAGCCGGCCCGAGCTCCCGCCGTCGTCGGTCACGGTCACGACGCCGGTGAGCGTGTGCAGGTCCGCGTCGCCGTCCTGTGCGGCCACTCGCGCGAGCCGCGCGAGTCCTTCGAGCACCGCCGGCAGGCCCGTCCCTCCACCGACCGCCACCAGTCGCGGCGCCGTGCG
>JANPJN010000145.1:0-1613 GCA_031425515.1 Acidobacteriota bacterium
GCTCGACCTTCTCCAACCAGGAGCGGGTGACGGTCACTGGCGGCGTGGCGAACCACGGCGCGAAGGCGGTCGCCAATCTGGAGATCGTGCTCGAGCTCGACGGACGGGCGGTGCAGACCGAACGCGTCAGCATCGAGCCGAACAGCTCCGCGTCGGTGAGCTTCGCGCCCTTCTCGCCGTCGGCGCAAGGCACGCGCGGCACGGTTCGCATCGGGCCCGATGCGCTGGCCGCGGACAACGCGTTCCACTTCGTCGTCGCGCCCCGTCAACCGCTCAGGGTGCTCATTGCCGAGCGCCCGCGATCGGATCGCGAGGCCAGCCTGTATCTCTCGCGTGCGCTGTCGCTCGGGGAAGATCCGGCCTTCGCCGTATCGGTCAGCTCGATCGACGGGCTCACCGTGGACAGCCTCCAGCGAGCATCGGTGGTCGTGCTGAACGACGCACCCGTGACGCCGCTCACCGCGGAGCGGCTCGGTGGCTTCGTCGCACGGGGAGGCGGCCTGCTCGTCGCTACCGGCGAGCGCGCCGCCTGGCCGGCACCTGGTACCGCACCGGCGGCGGCCGATATCCTGCCCGCCGCGCCCGGCCAGACCGTGGACCGCAGCGCGGGGGCATCCGCCAGGCTCGGAGCGCTCGAGTACGGCCATCCGATCTTCGAGCCGTTCCGCGCGGCCCGCAGCGGCGATTTCTCCTCCGCGCGTGTCTATCGCTACCGCTCGGTAGCGCCCGTGAAGGACGCGCAGATCGTGGCGCGCTTCGACGATGGCGCTCCTGCGTTGCTCGAGCGGAGAGTCGGCAACGGGCGCGTGCTGATGTGGACCTCGTCGCTCGACCTCCAGTGGAGCGATCTGCCGCTGAAGTCGGTGTTCCTCCCGTTTCTTCATCGCATGGCCTCCACCCTCGCGGGGTATCGCGAGCAGCCGCTGTGGCTGACCGTCGGCGAGGTGATCGAGCCAGCGCGCTCGGCGTCGGTGCCCGGGCAGACCCGTCCAGCGTCGCGCCTCGTGCTGACGCCTGGCGGCGAGCGGGTGCCGCTCGACGGCGAGGGGCCGGACGTGCACGAGCTGCTCGAGCAGGGCTTCTATGAAGTCAGGAGCGAGGGACGCGAGGCGGCGGCGCCGGTCGCCGTGGCGAGCAACCTCGACTTCTCGGAATCGGATTTGTCGTCTATGGATCCGCAGGACGTCGTGGCTGGCGCGACGGGCCGCGCCGGCGGTGCCGCCGCCGCGGGCACGAACGTGGTGACGACCGATCAGGAGCGCGAGCGCAACCAGCGGATCTGGTGGTATCTGATGTTCGCCGCGATGCTGGCTCTCGGCGCCGAAACGTTCGCCGCCGGCCGGCTCTCGCGCGCCCGGGTGTAAGCTGGCATTCAGGAGCACAGCACGTATGGCAGACGACTTTCGCGCCGCGGATTCCTCGCCGGAGCTGGTGGACGTCATCCGTCAGGTGCGCCGCCGCTGGCGCCTGAAGCTGGCCCTGCGCGGGGCGCTCGGGGTCGTAGGCCTCGGCCTGCTCGCCCTGCTCATTTCGGCCTACGGCCTCGAGGCCTGGCGCTTCACCCCCGGCGCCATCATCGGTTTCCGCATCCTCCTGGCTCTTGCCGTGGTGGG
>JANPJN010000146.1:0-2828 GCA_031425515.1 Acidobacteriota bacterium
CTCCGAAGATCACGATGTCGTGGTCGCGACGGGGCTCGATCCTCAGGTACCGATACGGCTCGGCGGTGTCCCAGTAGAGCGCGTCGGGCACGGCGCCGCGCGCCACGCGGCCCGCAACCGCGTAGCTCGTATAGAGCGCCAGCTTCGTCTGGAACACCGTCGCCCCCGCGAGATTGCTCACCCCCACCACGGGGTTGTGCGTGGCAATGACGATGTCGTCACAGGTGAGAGTGCGGCCGTTCACCTTCACGCCGAGCGGCGCATCGGAGAACTCCCCGGCCTCGCTGTGTTCGAAGATCGTGCCGCCGCGCGCGGTGATCGCACGAGCGAGCCCGGCGAGGTACTGGCGGGGATGGAAGCGTGCCTGATTGGCGAACCGAACACCGGGCCCGCCAGCGAACGGCACATCCTCGACGAACGCCGCATCGAAGCCGAGGTCGTGGGCGAGCGCGGCCTCCTCCCTGAACGCGGCGGCTTCGTCGTGACGGCTCTGCCCGGCGGGCGCATGGAGGTATCCGTCCACCCACTCGAAGGCACAGTCGATCTGTTCGTCCTGCACGATCTGATCGATGCGCGCAATCGCCGCCAGGCCGGCGTCCCACGCAGCTTGCGCATGATCCCGTCCGAACCGGCGCACGAGCTCCGTGAGCCGCGAGTCCGTCACCATCGTCAAATGCGCGGTCGTGTGTCCCGTGTCGATTTGCGCCGCGGCGCGGCGCTCGATCACCGCGACCCTTCTGCCCGCGACGGCCAGCAGGTACGCCGTCGTCAGACCGGTGATGCCCGCGCCGACGACCACGACGTCGAAGCGCTCGTCGCGCTCGACCTTGATGAAGCGAGGCAACGAGGCCGAGTCGATCCAGTAGGACTGTGTATCGGGGTGCGAAGCGTCTGACGGCATCTCGAAGTCTCTCCAGCTTGACGATGTAGCAAGAGCGCCGCCAAGATGATCGTCGGCATGGCACAACTGCGCGTAGGACGGCCCGTGTGGCTGGAAGGACGGGCCGCACGGCCGAGGCAGACATACCCGACGCTCGACGCCGATATCGAGGTCGATGTGGCAGTGATCGGCGGCGGTATGACGGGCAGCGCGGTCGCGGCCCTCTTCGCGGGCGACGGCGTGAGCGTCGCCGTCGTCGATGCGGCGCTGGCAGGCCGCGGCAGCACCGCGGCCAGCACGGCGCTGCTGCTCCAGGAGCCCGACAAAGGCCTTGGTGAGCTCAGCCGGATACACGGGGGCGCAGCGGCGCGGCGCATCTGGCGCATGAGCCGTGACGCCGCACGCGATTTCATCAACACCATGCGTCGTCTGAAGATCGACTGCGGGCTCTCGGAACGCCAGTCGGTGTACTTCAGCTCGGGCGGCGCCCCGGTGAATGAGCTTCGGACCGAGCTCGCGCTTCGCCGGCGGGCGGGCTTCGGAGGGGAGTGGCTCTCTCCGGGCGGGCTGCGCCGGCTGACCGGCATTCCCGGGCGCGGCGGCATCCTCACGCGCGGGAACGCGCAGTTCGATCCCTACAGGGCCAGTGTCGGATTACTGCGGACCGCCGCCGCCGCGGGCGCGCTCGTCTTCGAGCGATCCGAGGTCCGGAGGATCGACCGCACTCGTAACGGTGTTCTCATCGCGACGCCCGGCGGGCGCATCGCCGCCAGGCAGGTGGTCGTGGCGACCGGCTATGCGGTGCCTCACTTCGAGCCGCTGGTCGGACGGTTCCGGATGCGGCATACCTACGTGCTCGCCACCCCGCCGCTGACCGCCGCGCAGCAGCGCGACATCGGCTTCGGCGACGTGATGGCGTGGGATACCGACCGCCCCTACCACTATCTCCGGTGGACATCCGATCGGCGTCTGCTCATCGGGGGCGAGGATCGGCCGGGGATCGCGGCCGCGCGGCGCGCCGCCGCGTTGCGGGCCGGCACGCGCGATCTGCGCGAGCACTTCGAGGCGCTGCTCCCGGCGCTCGCCGATGTGAAAGTGGATCGGGCCTGGGAGGGGCTCTTCGCGATGACGCCGGACAGCCTGCCCTACATCGGACCCCATCGCCGCTACCCGCGTCACCTGTTCGCCCTCGGCTACGGCGGCAACGGCATGACGTTCGGGTTTCTTGCCGCACGAATCCTGCTCGAACAGTGGCGGGGGATCGAATCATGCGATCATCGGCTGTTCGCCTTCGACCGTCACGCCTGACGGCGCGCACGGGGTTGCCCGCTCAGTCCCGGCTGGCGACGATGCGTTCGACCGAATCCATATCGACAGGCTTGACCAGATGCCGTTCGAAGCCGGCTTCGCGGGTCTTCGCACGATCGGACTCCTGGCCATACCCTGTCACCGCGATCAGCCGGATGGACGAGAGCCCGGGGATCTCGCGCAGCCTGGCCGCCAGCTCGTAGCCGTCCATCACCGGGAGGCCGATGTCGAGAAAAGCCACCTCGGGAAGAAAATCGGAGGCGATCAGGAGCGCCGAGGGGCCGTCGTGCGCCGTGCGCGTCTGATGCCCATTGACCGAGAGCACTTCGGAGAGAAGGGTGGCGCCGTCTTCGTTGTCGTCCACGACAAGGATTCTCCGGACCGCGACCACGCCGGCGCTCGGTCCCGCAGCCTCGCGGTCTCCTGAACCGCTGGCGGCCAGCGGGACCTGGGCCTTCGGCAGCCAGACCGTGAACTCGCTGCCCCGGCCACGTCCGTCACTCGACGCGGCAACCGTTCCGCCGTGGCGCTCCACGAGGCTCCGTACAATCGTCAGGCCGAGCCCGAGGCCGCCCTGCGCGCGATCGATCGCCTGCGGTTCCTGAACGAAGCGGTCGAAGATGTGAAGCAGGGCGTCGGG
>JANPJN010000147.1:0-5293 GCA_031425515.1 Acidobacteriota bacterium
GGGTTGTCCCACGGGCGTGACTTGAAGCGGTAATCACGCGTCGTGATGGCACCGACCGGGCAGACGTCCATCAGATTACCGGACAGGAGCGAGTGCACCCCCTCCTCCTGGAATGTGGCGATCTCGCTGCCGTACCCGCGGTCCGCGATGCTGATCTGCGCCTCGGTGTCGATCTCGCGCATGAAGCGCACGCACCGCGTGCAGAGGATGCAGCGGTTCCGGTTGAGCATCAGCGTGGGGCCGAAGTCCACGTCGGCGCGCACCCCTTCGCCGTCGAACACCCGGCGTGGAAACTCCATCCGGCTTTCGTTGGGACCGAAGGTGTAGGAGAAATCCTGCAGCGGGCACTCGCCCCCCTTGTCGCACACCGGGCAGTCGAGCGGGTGGTTGATCAGGAGGAACTCGAACACGCTCGCGCGCGCCTCGACGACGTCCGGCGTCTGGGTCGAGACGACCATCCCTTCGGCGACCGGCGTCGAGCAGGACGTCTGCAGCTTCGGCATCTTCTCGATCTTGACGATGCAGACGCGGCAGGAGCCGTCAACACCCAGGCCGGGGTGGTAGCAGTAGTAGGGAATCTTGACGCCGCTCTCGATCGCGGCCTGGAGAACGGTCTTACCCTTGTCGGCCGTGACCGGCCGGCCATCTATCGTCAGCGTGACGGTATCCATAAGCTTACAATTCTACAATCAAGTCGAACGACCGGGCGTTTCGGGCTCCAAAATCCGGGAGTTCGGGTCGGATTCCCTGGTCTCCCGCCAGGCTCGCCCTACCGCGTGATCTCGACGAGCGCGGCCTGATCGGCGTTGGCGACGATGGAGCGGACCGGGCCTTTGAGGGGGAGGGTGCGTTCGGTCACGCGGTCGGTGAGCGGCACGAGCAGGTCATCAGTGGCGCCGCTGGTGTAGGTCACCGTGACCGTGACGGCGGCGTCCACCGGCTCCTTCTGTTCGAAGCGGATGGTGGCGCTGCCATCGGCGATCTGCGAGGTGAACCGGATGCGCGGGATGGCCGAGCCGTAGATCCAGGTTTCGAAGAACCGTGTCAGGTCGCGGCCGCCCGCCTTCTCCATGACGAGACGGAAGTCGTCGGTGCCCGCCTTCTTGAACTTCCATTCCGCGTAGAAGGACCGGATTCCCGCGTAGAACGCCTCGTCTCCCAGCAGGCGTCGCAGCATGTGGAGCACCATGGCGGACTTGTTGTAGATGACGGCGCGAAACACCCGCTCGTCGCCGCGAATGTGGCCAAGCCGGTAGCCCAGATAGACCGGCCCTTCGCCGGAGGCCGCGATCGCGGTCTGGCGCATCTGACGAAGCAGCCCGGCGACGACCGCCGGACTGCGGTCCTTCTCGGCATACAGCACGGCAAAGTACTGGGCGAAGCCCTCGCTGATCCACTGCTCGTGATAGTTCTTCCACCCGACGGCGTGCCCCCACCACTGGTGCGCGATCTCGTGCGCCAGAAAGAACGCGGGGTAGTCGTCGAAGCTCACCGGGTCGTTCCGCCAGACGAACGTGCTGCCAATCACCACCTGATTGAGGAGCGCGAAGTACGGCGGGCTGTGGCCCCCGGGCCGGTCGCTTTCGATGGCCGCCAGCGTGAAGCTCGGGTACGGCGCGTCCCCGACGAGTGAGGCGTAGAACTGGAACACGGCCGTGGCGCTGCGCGTCAGGTCGCGGATCCGGCCACCCTGACGGGGGCTGCTCTGGACGTAGAGTGCGACGTCGCGCCCGCCGGCCGGGATGCGCGTGGAGGTGACCTGATCGAGCCGGCTGACGACCACCGCGAGGTAGCGCGCCGGGGAGCCCGCCTCGAACCGCAGCGTCTTGCGGCGGCGGTCGCCGTCGGGTCCGGCCGTGCCCGCCGCCCGCATGGGGTCGCCCGTGGCCACGACATCGAAGTCCGCCGGAATCGTGAGGCGCAGCTTCGCCGTGGCGTAGTCGGTCACCATGGACTGCGGATACCAGTAGCTCCGGTTGCTGTACAACCATCGCTGCTCGATCGGGACGTAGATCGGCTCGTGCAGATCCTGACCGAAGGCGATCGCTTCGCGATCGAACACCTGCGGGGCAATCCGTCCGCCGTACACCACGTTCAGCGAGAGCTCCGTTCCGCGCGCGAGCAGCGCCGGGAGGTTCACGATCACGCTGTTCTGTCCGACTACGCGCAGGTGGAGGAGCCGGCCGAAGGCGGCGGAGTACACGCCGCGCACGACGAGCGAGTCTGCCAGCCGGAAGGTCAGCGACGACACGTTGTCGGATGCCATGCGGAGGTTGAGCCTGGCGGTGGCCGAGACCGTGCCCCGATCGGGCATGAACTCCGCCTCGATGTCGTAGTCCTCGACGTCGTACTCCGCGCGGTCGTCCTCGTCGTAGAATCGCCCGCGCGCCGCGAGCTTGGACGCCGACGTGTACACCGAAATGTTGTGACGCCCCTTGCGATCGAAGAGCGTGATGTCTTCCGCTTCGCTGGTCGAGCGCGTGTAGGTGAGCGTCCCGAAGCGTCGCGTGCGCAGCTCTCCCACGAAGTCGCCCGCCGAGGGGAGCAGGGACCACCGGTCACGGCTGAGATCGCTGAGGTCCACCTGCAGGGACCGGGTGACGTAGTCGTTGAACAGGGTCGTCGCGACGCGCAGGTCCCCGGGAATGACCGTGCGCGGACGAAGCGCACCGGCGTCCACGCGTGCAGCGAACTCCGAGGGCGGGAACCGCAGGAAGGCCATGTCGATCTCGGCGTCGAGCGCATCGCCGCCGCTGAAAATCCGCACCTGGATTCGCTCGGCCGGATCCGGCGGAGTGAACCGGATACGCCCGCGCCCGAGCAGCACGAGCGCTGTCGGTCCTTCGGGAACCTGCGCGACAAAGGCGCGTCCGGTGGCCATCTCGATGACCAGGTCCTCGGAACGGACGGTGAGATTGTGAACGTCGAACTGCTGGGCGCCGTTCAGGGACAGGCGATACAGACCGGTCACGACCGACAACCGCCCCACGGAAGCGATGCGCCACGGGTCCGCCGCGGCGGCCCCCGGGCGGACGTCGAGCTGCCACGTCCCGAGACGTCCCTCGATCCCATGCTCGCTGAAGACTTCGATGATGAGGCGATAGCCGCCCCCTTCCAGGGGCAGGCGGTCGCGTTCGTTGACGACGAGGCGGGTCGGCGCGGGGTCCGTGAGGGTCGCGGCAAAGGTCTCGAAGCCTGGACGGCTGATCGCGGGCTCGCCAAGCGCCAGGATGCCCTTCGCGTCGGCCGCGGCCGCCGCCTGCTCGAGGCGCCGGACGAGCGCGGCCGTCCCGTCGCGCGCCGGGGCCTGTCCCGCCCGCCCATGGTGAAGCGTTGTCTGCAGCCGCGGCGCCGCCAGGCCTTCGCCAGGAGCCGCGACGACGCGAGCCGCACAGAACCCCAGCAGCAGCATGAGGCCGAACGCGGGGACGAAGCGGGGAGCTCGCATGAACGACTTCCATATTAGCCCCCGGGCCGGTCGCGGCGTCCCGCGAAGGGACCAGCAGGGAACTAACCGCCGATGGGCGGGTCGGGCGACGCCGACGCCGGGGCGGGATCGGTGCGGGCGGCTCTCTTCAGGACCAGCACCGTGAGATCGTCCGCGAACCGGGAGTCGCGCGCATGCGCCCCGACCGCCGCGAGCACGCGCGTGCCGACCTCCGCCGGATCCGCGTCGGCGTATTCCGCCAGCACCGCCTCGAGGCCGCTTTCCTCGAACGGCTGGCCCGCCGGGTCCTCCGCTTCGGTGATGCCGTCGCTGTAGAGAACCAGGGTGTCACCCGGGTCGATGGTCGTGTTCTCTGCGCCGAAGGTCGATCCCTCGAACATCCCGAGCGCGACCCCCGTGCTCCCGAGCCGCTCGCAGACGCCGCTGCGCCGCCGGATGATGGGCGGGGTCTGGCCCGCGTTGACGTAGGTCAGCGCTCCGGTCGCCGGCGTGTAGACGCCGTAGAACAGCGTGATGAAGCGAGACGAGGGGCTGTGGCGGCAGATCTGGATGTTCAGGCGCTCGGCAAGTGCCGGCGCCTCGAGCTCCTCGTCCACGAGCGTGCGCAACACGGCGAGCAGCAGGGCCATCAGCAGCGCCGCCGGGCTGCCCTTCCCCGCCACGTCCCCCAGCGTGACGATCACGCGGCCGTCACGCAGCGTCAGCACGTCGTAGAAGTCTCCGCCGACGGTGTTGGCGGGACGTGTCACGCCGCAGATCTGGACATCGGCGGCGCGGTAGGTGCCGGCCGGCAGCATGGCGAGCTGGATTTCGCGCGCGACTTCGAGCTCCCCCTTGAGCGACAGGCGGTCGGCCACCTCGAGCAGCACGAGCAGGTTGACGAGAAACAGGCTGAGCAGCAGCGCGAAGGTGCCGTCGGCCCACACCGGCGTCAGCACGGCGATCTGGATGAAGGGGAGACCGATCGGCACGTCCACCTGGCCGAACCCGCGGAACAGCCGCAGCACGCCGACGAGCGCCACGAAGAGCGCGGCGATGTACAGGGCGCGCCGGGCCGGCGGCAGCTTCAGCGTGAAGGCGACGAAGATCTGGCGGACCCGCAGCGGAATCCGCTTCCACGGCGGCAGTCCCGCGAACTGATCCTCGTCGAGCCCGCGCGCGAAGAAGGCATAGGCGTCCGGCGTATCGTGGGTGAAGAGGCGCTGCAGATCCTCGCGCGAGAGATCCCGCGTGTAGGTGTCGAAGAGTGAGCGCGCGCGGTCGGACCTGGACTGCTTCACGGATAGATCAGGCGATGAGCCCGAGCTCGCGGCCGACGGTCGCGAACGCGTCGAGCGCGTACTGCAGATCCTCCCGCGTGTGGGTCGCCGTCACGATCGTCCGCACCCGCGCCTTGTCCCTGGCCACGGTCGGAAAGCCGATGGCCTGGGCAAAGACGCCGGCCTGGAACAGGCGGTCCGACAGCGCGTTGGCGGCGGCGCTGTCGCCCGCGATGACCGGCGTGATCGGGCTCTCGCTCAACCCGGTATTGAACCCGAGCGTCTTGAGACCCGCCTTGAAGAACCGCGTGTTGGTCCAGAGCTGCTCGATGATCCCCGGCTCCTCCATGAGCACGTCGATCGCGGCGATGCAGGCGGCCGTAACCGCCGGAGGGTGCGACGTGGAAAACAGGAACGGCCGGGCCCGGTGCTGCAGGTAATCAATCAGATCCCGGCTGCCCGCGACGTAGCCGCCCAGCGCGCCGATGGCCTTCGAGAGCGTGCCGACCTGCACGTCCACCCGCCCGTGCATGCCGAAATGATCGATCGTGCCCCGGCCGTTCGCGCCGAACACCCCGCTCGCATG
>JANPJN010000148.1:0-7459 GCA_031425515.1 Acidobacteriota bacterium
CGTGCTCGCGGATTTTCGGACGGCGTTCCACGAGACAACGAGCGCGACGCTGGGACGTCGGAGCGAGGCGCAGGATGCCGGATCGACGCAGGCGCTCGCGCAGGACGACCTGAAGCGCGTCTGGGACGCCGTGGCCCGCACCCCGAACTGGTGGATGCGGCTGAAGCCGTACGAGCCGTCGCAGATTGCGAGGCTGTATGCGCTCGCCAGGGCGTCCGGGTGGGAGGTCTTCTTCCTCACGAACCGGCCGGCGAGCGCCGGCGAGTCGGTGCAGTTCCAGACCCAGTGGTGGATCGAGCAGCACGGGTTCTATCTGCCGTCGGTGCTGACGATTCCCGGCTCCCGTGGTGAAGTGGCGAACGGCCTCAGGCTCAATCTCGTCATCGACGACCTGCTCCTCAACTGCATCGAAGTCGTCGGCGCCTCGACCGCGAAGGCGCTCCTCCTGCTTCGTCAGGACGAGAAAGCCATCGGGAAGCATGCGCTCGAGCGGGGCATCGGCGTCGTTCCGACACTCGAAGCGGCCATCGAGATCGTCGAGCGCCTCCACACACTGCTGCCGGGACGCAGCGGCCGCCTGATGCGCCTCGCCGAATGGTTCTCGCCGCGGACTCCGGCCGAACCGCTCCCGATCAATCCGCGCGAGACGCGACCCCTCCCTCCGCTCCAGGATCGCTCGTAGAGGCCTACCTCCCGGCCCGCCACAGGCGGCGCAGGTACAGCCACGCCATCGGCGCCGTGCTCGCCGGCGCATACGTGGCGCGCATGTAGGCCACGGGCGGGAAGAGATGCCCGGCCGCCAGCCGCGCGCGGCCGCGCCAGCCAGCCGTCGCCCGCACATCGCGCATGATGCCGCCGATGCGGCCGGCCGGCTGGAGAAGTGCCGCGCTCGGCTCCGCCCCCGAGAGCGCGCCGAGCCGTTCCAGGAGGGACGCGCCACCGGGCGTGGCGAAGAGCGACACGGCAGGGCCAATCGCCGCCGTACAGATCGCGCCGATCCGCCGGGCCCGCGCGAAGGCGATGAAGTGTTCCGCGTCCTCCGGCGTGAAGGCGTCGATGAGGAAGTGCACATCGCAGGCCCAGAGCAGCAGATCGAGATCGCCATGGTGGGCGGCCTGGTGCACGCATGCGATCGCCAGGGCGTCTGCGGGAGACGGCCCTCTGGCGGCGCCCCCGATGCGCGCAAGCGCGACAGAACGACCGTGCAACGCGTCGAAGTCGAACACCGCGGACGCAGCCGGCGGCCGCGCCATTCGCCAGTGGACGTCCAGTGCCGCTCCCACGGCGCCGGCGCGATCGAACAGGGTCTGCCCGAGCACCGCGACACCCGTCTGCACAGGTTGGGGCTGATAGCCCAGACGTCCCAGCACGGCTGCCGTGCGCGCGCGGTCGGACTCGCGGACGAAGAGATCGGTGTCGTCGCGCACGCGCAGCCAGGACTCCGCGTAGCATGTGGCGGCTAGGTGCGCGCCCTTGATGACGAGCACCGGAACGCCTGCCGCAGCCATGGCATCGAGCACGCGCGGCAGCTCGCGATCGCGCATCGCGGTCAGGGCAATCTGCCGCCGCGCCTGCGTCATGAGCCTTGACGCCTCCGCGTCGGGAAGGAGTCTGGCGGCGCCGGCGTGCACCAGCAGCGGTGCGACGGCGTGGCGCACGGCCATGTAGGCGAACGTGGCCGGATCGCGAGGCGCCCGCGGCCGCCCAGCCAGCATGGCAGCGATCTCCCGTTCCGCCGACGCATCGCGTAGTGGTCCGGGGGCGTTCACCGGGGCGTACATACGAACCACACCTGGCTGTTCAACACGGCCCCCAGGCGGCCGAGCGGCGTGAACAGTCTGCGCGCCACGACGAACCGCGCGGCGATCTCCCGTTCGAGGATGCGCCAGTCGAACCCCTTATGGCCGCAGTACTCCACGGGCCCCTGTGGACCCTGCACGGTGTAGCGCGCCCTGGCGAGATTCGGCCCGCCGACCACCGCGGCCAGCAGCTCCCGCGGCGTGTAGGTTTCGCGGTAGCGGTAGTCCCCCTGGCCACGCCACGCGGCCAGCGCCCGGAACAACTGCTTGCCCGCGAGCGCCGGCCCGACCTCGATCGGCACGCTGATGATGAGGCGCCCGGACGGCGTGACCAGACGCCGCAACTGATCGAGCACCCGCACCCGCTCCGCATCGAGGCAGTGCTCCAGCACCTCCATGCAGGTCACGACATCGAACGCCTCGGTATGGTGCGCGCCGACGAGGTCCGCGGTGGGTACGAAGGAGAGTCCGGGGAGGTCGCCCAGCCGCCGCCGGCACTCCTCGAGCTGCGACAGGTCGATGTCGGCGCCCACCGCTTCCGCGAACGTTCCGTGCGTGAGTGCCATGAAGGTGCCATCCCCGCACCCGTAGTCGAGCAGACGGCCGCCTGCGCCCTCGGCGGCGAGGTCGGCCGCGAGGCGGAATCGGCTGCCGTGGCTCCACGCCACGACGGAGCTCGGACAGTAAATCTGCTTGCGTGCGTAGTCGCCGGACCGGAGACGATCAGTCACGGGTTCAGGGGCGGGGAGGCGCGGGCCTCAGCTCCACATGGAGGCGATCAGGATTTTCCGGAACTGGGCGTGGCGCAGGAGCGCCATGGCCGAGCGTCCATGCCAGTTGAAGTCGGCGGTCTGCTTCAGCAGCGGGACGATGCCGTCGATGCGGGCGAGCTCGACGAGGGCGTCAATGGCGCCGTCGTCCAATCGCGAGGCAAGGCGGCGGAAGCGAAGTCCGGTGCGGATCTCGGATCCCAGCCGGGCCTGCCACCGCTGCTCGTACCGCGCGAGCCGGGCTTCGCTGAGGTCGTCGTCCCGGAGCGCGGGGTCGAGCACGTCCGCCGCGAGCTGCCCGCTCACCAGTCCGTAATAGATGCCGCCGCCGGTCGTGGGCTTGACGAGTCCCGCGGCGTCGCCGACCGCCAGCACGCGCGATCGATAGGTCTGCGCGACGGGACCGAGCGGGAGGATCTTGAGCCGCGGCGCAGGCCACGGGTCCGCGCCCAGGTCGTATCGCCGGCGAATGGATGCGCCAAGCTCCGTGAAATGCGCCATGGCGTTGTCGTCGCACATGAGCCCGATACGGTTGAACCGGCGGTCGCCGCGCGAGACGGGGACGGTCCAGCCGAAGCCGCCCGGTGCGACGCGGCGTCCAAGGTAGACCTCCACCATCTCCGGACCGTCGAAGGGCATTTCGAGCTGGGCGCTCTGCACGAACGCCCTCGGCACGCCGAGGCCGAGCGCCCGGTTGAACCGATAGCTCGCACCGCAGGCGAGGACGCACGCGCGCGCATCGATCGTGGCCGCAGCGTCGTCGCCCGTGACCCGTACGCGGTCCGGCAGCACGGCAATCGAACGCACGCGCGCCCCGACGCGCACGTCGGCGCCGGCCGCGGCGGCGCCCGCCGCCAGCGCCTGGTCGAAGATCGCGCGATCGACCACGGCGGCGCGCACGCGCTCGGCGTCGATCGCGATGTCGCTGCCGTCGGCCGCCTCGAAGCGTGCGCGATGCGTGGTGGTGAGGATGGCTTCCCTGGGAATGTCGAGCTCGTCGAACGCCTCGAGGCCGAGCAGCCCCGTGCAGTGGACCGGCACGCCGATGGCGTCGTGTTCCTCCAGGACCACCACGCCGTGCCCCGCCGCGGCGAGGCCTCGGGCCGTGATGAGCCCCGCAGGACCGCCGCCGACGACCACCACGTCCACCAGATCGCGGGACGAGGGGGCGCCCGGGGTGCGCCTCAATACTTCCTCCCGCGCGCTTCCCATGTGCCATGCACGCTAATCCAAAACGACAGCAGAATCAATCGCACATCGAGCAGCCACGAGCGGCGTCGGACGTACAAACGGTCGTACCGGAACTTCTGGTGCCGCGGGATGTCGCGTCGCGCGTACACCTGGGCGATCCCGGTCAGCCCGGGACGCACGAGGATGCGGTGCTCGAACCCTGGAACGTCCTCGAGACGGACGAGCCGGCCGTCGCCGTCCGCCTCGATCTCGCCAGGGCGGAGCGCGCGAGGGCCCACGAAGCTCATGTCGCCGCGCAGGATGTTCCAGAGCTGCGGCAGCTCGTCCATCGCGGTGGCACGCATGAGTCGGCCCACGCGCGTCACGCGCGGATCTCCGGAGGCGGCCTGCACGGCCCCCGTCCGCGCCTCGGCGTCGGGCCGCATGGATCGGAACTTCAGCGCCCGGAACGTCCGCCCGCCGAGACCGACGCGATCCTGCGCGTAGAACACGGGCCCGCCATCCTCCGCCTTGATCGCGGCCGCCAGTACCGCCCACAGCGGCGCCGACGCGATCAGGCCGAACGACGACAGCAGGATGTCGAGGAGGCGCTTGGCCATTACGCGATGGCTTCCCGGTAGACCGCCGCCGCGGCGGCCCGCATGAGGGGGATGGTGAACTCGGACTCGACACGCTTCCGGCCCGCCGCACCGAACCGCGCCCGCAGGCTGGCGTCCGCGCAGAGCTCGGCGAGCGCGCGCCGCAGCCCGTCCACGTCGCCCGGAGGCGCGGTCAGTCCGGTCTCGCCGTGTCGATTCACCCACGGCACGCCGGACGGCAGGCGGGTGCTGACGACAGGTTTGCCGCACGCCATCGCCTCGAGCTGCACGTAGCCGAACGCCTCGGCTCGCGAAATCGACGGCAGCACGAACACATCGCAGGCGTGATAGAGCGCGGCCAACTCCTCGTGCGCGACCTCACCGGCAAACGTCACGCGCTCGGCAAGTCCAGCGTCGCGCGCGAGCGCAGCCCACCTGGCCCTGAACGGACCGTCCCCCACCACTACGGCGGTCGCATCGAGCCCCACCATGGCGCGCAGCAGCACGTCCACCCCCTTGTAGGGCACCATCCGCCCGGCAAACAGGAGCAGCGGCCGCTGCCCCATCGCCATACGGATCGCCGCCGCCCGTGCGTGCACGGCCGGCGTGGCCGCCCAGCGCGCCGGATCGATCCCAAAGGGAATCACGCGGACACGGTCGCGGTAGGGGGCCAGCGCCGCGGCGTGCTCGGCGAGCAGCGGCGAGGAGACGACGATGCGGGTGGCACGCTCGTACACGAAGCGCGCCAGCGGGTGATAGAACAGCGCGTACTGCATCCGCGGACGCACGACCTCGCTGTGGAACCAGATCGCGACCGGAATCTTTGGGCGCGCGAGCGCCATCGAGAGGAGCGCCCACGGGTTCGGCTCATGTACGAGGATCAGATCGGCTCGCGTTCGACGCAGCTCGAGGCCAAGGCCTGGCGCAATCGTCACCGACCCCGCCGATCCGATGGTGCCGACTCTCGTCACGCCCACGCCGTGGCGGACTTCCCGCACGGTCTCAGGGCCGGTGTTGCAGACAATGACCCGGTTCTCGATCTCGTCCTGCGCCCCTTCGCAGAGCGACTCGAGCACGCGCTCCATGCCCCCCGCGACCGGCGGGTAGAACTTGCCGACGTGCACGACTCTGAGCGGAACCGGCGCGCTGCTCATCGTTCGGCGGACGGGGCCGCAGGCAGCCGGCGGTAGAGCGCGACGACTTCCCCCGTATACCGCGACCAGCTGAAGGACGCGGCCCGCGCCATCCCGGCCGTCCGCCTGGCCGCCCATCGCCCCTGGTCGTCCCGCCGCTCCCCGAGCACGCTCACCACCTCGGTCGTCCAGGCCTCGACATCTTCGGGCGCACAGTACCGCACGGCGTCTCCGCCGACTTCGCGCAGCGCATCGATGTCGCTCGCGATCACGGGCGTCCCACAGGCGAGCGCCTCGAGCAGCGGAAGGCCGAAGCCTTCCCGCTCCGACGGCAGCAGCACCACTGCACTCCGCCGGTAAACCGCGGCCAGCGTCGATCGATCCAGAAACGGGAGCACGACGATGAAGTCGTCCAGACCGAGGGCCCGGACGATGGCGCGCTGCTCGCCGGTGAAAGGCCCGCCGACGCGCACCAGCCGGACGTCAGGACGCTGGCGGCGGACGGCGTCCAGTACGTGGAGCAGCACGTCGATGCGCTTGCGCGCGATGGTGCTGCCGACATGGAGGATCTCGGTCATGCGCCCGGCCGGTCCGAGCAGACGCGCCGCTTCGACGTCGGCCGCAGGTTCCGCGGTCGGCGCACAACTGGGGTGGGGACCGTTCGGGACCACGGTGGTCCGCCCGGGACGGATGCCGCCGCGCGCGACCAGCGCATCGCGGGTCGCCTCGGTATCGCACGCGATATGGCCGGCGCTCTGCAGCCCGGAGAAGATCCGGCGGGTCATCGCACGGAACATGAAGGACCGCGCCTCGTGACCGGGCTCGAGAATCGATCGGAACGTGTCGAGATCGTGGCACGTCACGAGCGTGCGGTCGGCTGGCAGCGTGTGCACCAGGTGGGCGTAGCTGTGATCGACGATGTGGAACACGTCGAAGCTCCGGGCAATGCCCCGAGTGACTGCCGGGTAATCCCACAGACGGTTGGTGAACCGATCGGCCGTGAAAGCGGTCCTGGAGTCCCGCACCCCGGGCAGCCGCGTTGCCCGTGGGCGCAGCGCCGGCCGCACGAGCACCGGCTCGATGCTGCCTCCATGATCGGCCCGCAGATGCTCCACGAGCATCTCGGCCACGAGGTCCATGCTTGGCCATTGCTCTTCCAGCAGATCGGCCAGTATCGCCACCTTGAGCGGAGTCATCGCGTCTTCACCAGTTCGTCGAAGAATTCCAGATGCCGCCGGGCCACGGCCGGCCAGGCAAACACCGTCCGCGCGCGGCGCAGCCCGCGATCGGCCATCGCCCGGCGCTCACCCGCGTCCGCGATGACATGGGTAATTGCACGAGCCCACGCCTCGACGTCGGCTTCGTCGATCAGCAGGCCCGCATCGCCCACGACATACGGGATCTCGCCGCTCCGGCTGGCCAGCACCGGCACGCCGCACGCCATGGCTTCAATCAGCATGCGCCCGAACTGTTCGCGCCACGCCGGGGTCGTCTGGCTGGGCGCGCAGATGAGGTCCATCGCACTCAGATACTGTGGCACGTCCGCGTGCGCAACGCCCGTCGCGATGCTGACGCGGCCCGGAAACGACGCCGCGAGCGCATCGAGCGCCGCCCGCTCGGTCCCTCCGCCCACGAACAGGGCACGCCACGGGGCCTCGACGCGGCGCAGCGCGGCCGCAAGCACGTCGATGCCTTTCTGCGCCACGAAGCGTCCCAGAAAGCCCACCACCGGTTCGTCGTCCTGCCATCCGCGCTCCGCACGCACCCGGGTGCGCGCCGCGGCGTCAGGCGTGAAGCGCCGCGTGTCCACCCCGGGCGGAATCACGCGCGAGGGCACCGCGCCGTACCCTGGCCGGGCCATCTGGGTCTCGTGGACCGTGCGGCCGAACGCGATCCAGCCGTCCGCCCGGCCAAGCACGCGGCGCTCGAACCACCCGAACGGGGGCGGATACGACTTCGGGAGATTCTGGAACGTCGCGAACACGAAT
>JANPJN010000149.1:0-7294 GCA_031425515.1 Acidobacteriota bacterium
GCGCGCTCCGGAGCGTTTCCCGCTCGTGCAGCAGCTCCGCCGCCGCCTTGAACTTCTGATGCTCGAGCAGCCGGCGGATCAGCGTCTCGCGAGGGTCTTCATCGGGGTCCTCCTGCGCCGGATCGACGCGCGGCAGGAGCATCCGGGACTTGATGTGAATGAGCGTCGCGGCCATCACGAGGAACTCCCCCGCGACGTCGAGATTGAGGTCCTGCATCAGCTCGATGTAGTCGAGATACTGCGCCGTGACCTTCAGGATCGGAATGTCGTAGATATCGACCTCGTGCCGCTTGATGAGATGGAGCAGCAGGTCGAGCGGCCCGTCGAAGTTGTCGAGATGGACGGGGTACGCCTCGAGGATGGACTCGAAACCGTGGGATTCCATCACCGGTAGTCCAGTCTGGCGGCGGTGCGCACCCGGGCCATGGTCTCGTGCGCGATGCTCCGGGCCTTGCGCGATCCCTCGTGCAGGATGTCGCGCAGCGCGGCCGGTTTGGCCAGGATGTCGGCGCGGCGCGCGCGCATCGGCTCGAGGTGCGTGTTGAGCGCCGTCGCGAGCTTGTTCTTGACCTCGACGTCCCCCACCTTGCCGGCGCGGTACCGCTCTTTCAGATCGTCCACCTCGCCCGTGTCGGGGTTGAAGGCGTCGTGATACATGAAGACGGGATTGCCCTCGACGGTCCCCGGGATGTCGGCGCGGACGCGCTTCGGATCGGTGTACATCTGCATCACCTTCTTCCGCACGGTCTCCGTGTCGTCGGACAGGTTGATGGTGTTGTTGTAGCTCTTGGACATCTTCCGGTTGTCGAGCCCCGGCAACCGCGGAAACGTCGTCAGCAGTGCCCTCGGCTCGGTGAAGAGCTCGCCGAAGAACTTGTGATACCGGCGGACGATCTCGCGGCTCAGTTCGAGATGCGGGACCTGGTCCTCGCCGACCGGCACGAACTCGGCGTTGTAGAGGATGATGTCGGCCGTCTGGAGGAGGGGGTAGGCCAGGAAGCCCACGGTCGAGAGATCCTTCTCCGAGAGCTGATCCATCTGCTCCTTGTAGGTCGGCACGCGCTCGAGCCAGGGGATCGGCACGGTCATCGACAGCAGCAGGAACAGTTCCGCGTGCTCCGGCACGAGCGACTGCACGAAGAGCGTGCTGCGTTCCGGATCGAGGCCGGCCGCGATCCAGTCGGCGGCCATGTCGTAGGCACTGGGGACGATCCCGGAGGTATCGGAGTAATCGGTCGTCAGGGCGTGCCAGTCGGCGACGAAATAGAAGCAGTCGTACCGGTCCTGCAGCGAGGCCCAGTTGTCGAGCGCTCCGACCAGGTGGCCGAGATGGAGCTTTCCGGTCGGGCGCATGCCCGAGACGATGCGAGGAGGCATGAAGGACGTCTGAATTCAGAGGTTTCCGAAGCGCTCAAGAATACGGCAAAACTGCCACATTATCAAGCAGTTAAGCAGCTTCAGCGCCTGGCGGCGAAATGTGCCAGGACGGCGTCCGCGCACCTGGCGCCGACCACCGTCATGAGCTCTTCGCGCGTGGCGCGGCGCACGCCGGCGGCGCTGCCAAACGTCGTGAGGAGCGCCTTGCGGCGGCGCGGTCCGACGCCGCCGATGCCATCGAGCTCCGACTGCAGATCGCGCTTCGATCGGGAGAGCCGGTGGAACGTCACCGCAAAGCGATGGGCTTCGTCGCGAATGCGCTGGATGAGAAGCAGCGAGGGGCTGTCGCGCGGCAGGGCGATGGCTTCCTCGACGTCGCGGGTGAAGAGCAGTTCCTCTTTCTTCGCGATGCCGGCGGCCACCAGGTTGCCGAGCCCCAGCTCCTGGAGCGCGGCGTAGGCCGACGACAACTGTCCCTTGCCGCCATCGACGATGATGAGGTCGGGGAACGGGCCGCCGTTCTCGAGGACCTTCCGATACCGCCGCAGCACGACTTCGTGCATCGCGGCGAAATCGTTCAGGAAGCGCGATCCGCGCGCGGGCGTCCGCGCATCGGGCGTGTCGGCCGCGAGCTGCTGGATGTCGGCCGGGGTGTGCACGTCGGCGACGGCCGCGGACCGTGTCAGCACATTGCCGCGGATCCTGAACTTGCGGTACTCCGATCGCTTCATCCGCCCGTCTTCACAGACCACCATCGACGCGACCGTCTCGCTGCCCTGGATGGTGGAGATATCGAAGCAGTCGATCCGGCGGGGCGCGGCGCGCAGGCCGAGCACGACCCGCAGGGTCTCGAGCGCATCGTAGTTGGCGGCGACGTTCTCGTTGAACCGCGCCTGGTAGGCCACCTCGGCGTTCCGGGAGGCGAGGTCGAGCAGCCCCCGTTTCTCGCCGCGCCTCGGGACCACGAGACGGACGCGGCGGCCCGCCTCACCCGACAGCCAGCCTTCGATCACTTCCGCGTCCGCCGGGGTGAGCGAGACGGGGATGTGCACTTCGGGAGCGGCGGTCCGCTCGGCGTAGAACTGCTGGATGGCGGCCTGCAGGACGTCACACTCCGCCATCCCTCCGGGCACTGGCGCCTGGGCGCCCGGCCCCGCGGCGCCGGCATTGCCGGCGGGCGGCCCGCCATCGGGCCCGACCTCCGACACCAGTTCGATGCGCTCGACCACGCGTCCGCGCCGCATCTGGAACACCTGAACTACGGCGCCGGCGGGGCCAATCTTCAGGCCGAAGGCATCACGATCGCCCAGCTCGGGGCTGGCCATCTTCTGCTGGCGGGCCTGCAGCGTCTCGATCGTCCGGATGGCATCACGAAGCTGCGCCGCGCGCTCGAACTGCTCCGTCAGCGCCGCGTCGGTCATCCGGTCGCGCAGCGTGATCAGGAGCTCGTCGTTGCGCCCCTCGAGAAACAGCCGGGTGTGGGCGACGGCCACGCGGTATTCATCTTCCGTGCAGAGCTCCTGCACGCAGGGAGCCACGCACCGCTTGATGTCGAACTCGAGGCACGGCCGCGGCCGCTGCCCGGTGATCTCCTCGTTACACGAGCGCAGGCCAAACAACTTATGCGTCAGCGACATCGTCCGGCGCGCCAGGGACGCGGGCATGAAGGGGCCGGCATACAGATGGCCGTCGCGCTCGACGCGCCTGGCGACCAGCACGCGCGGAAAGGTCTCGCCGGTGGTGAGCTGGAGGTACGGGTAGGTCTTGTCGTCGCGCAGAAGGATGTTGTATTTCGGCGCGCGCTGCTTGATGAGGTTGTTCTCGAGCGCGAGCGCTTCGACGACCGAGTCGGTGACAATGACCTCGAGGCGGAGGGCCTCGTGCAGCAGGGCGTCTATGCGCGGGCTGGTGCCGTGGGCCCCCAGATAGCTGCGGACGCGGTCGCGGAGCACGCTCGCCTTGCCGACGTAGAGCGTCTCCCCGGCGGCGTTGAAGTAGAGATAGACTCCCGGTTGTTCGGGGAGGCGGGCGATCTGGCCCTTGAGATCACCAATTGGCATGCGGTACACTGCGCCCTTTGCGCCTCGACCTGAACCTTCGATTATAGCGCACCAAGCACCTTCACTATGACGCTGACCGGGCTCATCGGCCGCATCTGCATGTTCCCCATGCAGCTGATCATAAGCACCTGCGTGGCGCTGCGGATCCACCCCAACATCCTCACGTTCGTCGGCCTGCTGGTCAACGTGGCGGCGGCGTACGAGCTGGCGCGGGGCCGGTTCATCAGGGCCGGGTTCATCATGGGGATTGCGAACATCTTCGACTTCATCGACGGCAAAGTCGCGCAGGAGCTGCAGGCAATAAGCGTGTTTGGCGGGTTCTGGGACTCGGTGATCGACCGCTTCTCCGACATCGCGCTCTTCGTCGGCTTGATTTACCTCTACTCCACCCTCGGCCGGACCGACTACGTGATGATCACCGCGCTCGCGATGATGTTCGCGATCATGACGAGCTACACGCGTGCGCGGGCCGAGTCGCTCATCACGAAGTGCAAGGTCGGGTTCATGGAGCGGCCGGAGCGGATCGTGCTCTTCCTCATCGGGGCGTTCACCAACCGCATGGCGGCGGTGATGTGGGTGATCGGCGTGCTCTCGGTCTTCACCGTCGCGGATCGCATCATCTACACCTACCGGGCGCTGCAGACCACGCCGGCGAAGAGGGCGGCATGAAGCGCGCGGCCACGCTACCGGCCCGGATCCTCTGGAATGCGTTCTTCTGGACCTACGAGCGCGCGACCTGGCAGTACGACTTGATGGTCATCGCGATCCTCGCCTTCGTGTGGCTCACCCCCCCGGACTGGCTGGGCGACCCCATGGCCTCCGGCGAGGGCCCGCTCGGCTGGTTCAGAGGGAGGTAGGGGGAGCTGAGAGCTGTCAGCTCTCAGATATCCTCTCTCTCATCCCGCATTCCCAGATCGAGCGACTTGCCGGTGAAGTGGATGTCGTGGGCGGCGATGCGGTCGCGGAGCAGACGCCGCGCCGCGCCGTAGTGCACGTCCGGCACCGAGAGGCGCCGGGCAAAGGCGCGCCCCCGGTAGATCACCACGAGCGTCGCCTGGCCTCCCAGCCCTTCCCTCCACGCGAGGCCGCCGATCCGCGCGTACGGAATGAAGCCGCCATCAGACCAGATCCCGTCCTGATAAAACCCCCGTCCGATCTTCAGGCTGAGCGGTACGGCGTAGCCGTAGTAGACGAGCATCATCGTCTCGCCGAAGACCTGCGACGGATGCTGTCGCAGGACGGCGAGCTTGTAGGAGATGAGGACGCTGAGGACGGCGCCGAGCACCAGCAGCAGGCGGTAGAACGGCGGCCGGCGCGGCGGCCACGTCAGGAGCGCGGAGGCGCGCAGCCGGCGGTAGCGCAGGAATTGGGCGAACAGCCGCAGGTCCGCGACGAAGAACCCCAGGCCGAGCACGAACATCAGGCGGGGCAGCAGGTCCATGCGCTCGTGGACGTCTTCGGCTGGCCCGTCAGTGGCCGAGGCGCGGGTCGAAGCAGTGCCGGCACCGGGCCTCGTACGTGCCCTGCGCGCCGACGAGGACGCGCTCCCGGCTCGCGACGAGCCGCTGTGTGTGATTGGCCGGCGACCCGCACACCATGCAGATGGCCAGCGTCTTGGTGATGTAATCGGCAATCGCGAGCAACTGCGGCATTGGCTCGAACGGCTTGCCAAGGTAGTCCTGGTCGAGGCCCGCCACGATGACGCGCTTGCCCTGATCGGCCAGTGCGCTGCAGACGGCCGGAAGCTCCGCGTCGAAGAACTGTCCTTCGTCTATGCCGACGACTTCGGTGTCGGGCAGCACCTGCTCCAGCAGCTCGCGCGACGACGACAGGTTGACGGAGGGGATGCGCATCTCGCTGTGGGAGGTGATGTGGTCGTCGCCGAACCGATTGTCGATCTTCGGCTTGAAAATCTGGACCTTCCGGCGCGCGATCTGGGCGCGGCGCAGTCGGCGGATGAGCTCTTCGCTCTTGCCGCTGAACATGCTGCCGGTGATCACTTCGATCCAGCCGGCGTGATGGTGAGGCGTGATGTCCATCGGCGCACCTGGGCGAGCGGCTCGCGGCTCACGCCCTCGAGAGGTATTCCCCGGTATCGGTGCTGACGCGCACCTTGTCGCCCGTGTTCACGAAGGGCGGTACATTGACGACGAGCCCGGTCTCGAGCCGGGCCGGCTTGATCTGGTTGCTCGCCGTCGCCCCCTTGATGCCGGGCGCCGTGTCCTGTACCACCAGGTCCACGGTCGGCGGCAGCTCGATGCCGACCGGCTCCTCGCCGTAGAACTCGACCTTGATGAGCGCGTCCGGAATCAGGTAGTCCACCGACTCGCCCAGCGCCTCGGCGTCGATGTGGAGCTGCTCGAAGGAGCTCGTGTCCATGAAGTGGAAGGCGTCGCCGTCCTTGTAGAGATACTGCATCTCGCGCTCGTCGAGCACGGCCCGGTCAAGTGTATCTTCCGATCGCAGCTTCTGATCCGACAGCGTACCGTTCCGGATGTTCCGGAACTTGATTCGCACGAACCCCCGCAGATTGCCCGGGGTGACGTGCTGCAGCTCGAGAACGCGGAACAGGTCCGCGCCGATCTTCACGAGCATCCCCTTCTTCAGTCGAGTCGCGTTGATGGAAGGCATAAATCTCCGGCCAGAACCTGCGGATCGTAGCACAGGCGCCTCGAGCGGTGCTACGATCGCCGGATGCCGTGGGAACCCCTGCGAGACCTGCGCGCCTGGCAGGAGCGGCTCGAGCGGCTCTCCGCTCACCACCCCGAGGCGTGGACGCCCCCCATCGACGTGTACGAGACCACCGACCGCTTCGTCGTCTCGGCCGAACTACCCGGCCTGGCGCGCGAAGACATCGAACTGGCGGTAGACATCTCGCGCCTCACGATCCGCGGACGGCGCCTCGAGCGGCCCGCCGACGCTCCGGTCGTGCGCCACTTCCACCGCGTGGAGCGCGGGCACGGGGCCTTCGCCCGGACGTTCGAGTTCGCGGTCGCGATCGAGGTTGCGGCCGTGACGGCCGATCTCTCCGACGGCGTCCTCACCGTCACGCTCCCGAAAGCCGCCGCTCCGTTCCGCCAGATCGAGGTCCAGTGATGCCGCGCCGTACCGTGCTTCCGCTCCTGTTCGCCTCGCTCGGCCTGGCCGCGGGCCTCGTGCTGACCGGCCGCCTGCGGTCCGCGGGCGAGACGAGCGCCGCAACCGCCGCCCAGGCCGTGCCGGCCGCGCGCCCCGATCCCGCTCCGGTCATCAGCGGCGGCATGCCGGATCTGACGGCGGTCGCGCAGCGGGCGATCGGCAGTGTCACGAACATCTCCTCGACGCAGGTCGTCCGCACGCCGAACTCGCCGTTCGCAAACGATCCCTTCTTCCGCTTCTTCTTCGACGACCGCAACGACGCCTTCGGCTACCGCGAGAGCCGCGCCCAGAGCCTCGGCTCGGGCGTGGTCGTGTCGGCCGACGGGTACGTCCTCACGAACAACCACGTGGTCGAGCACGGCGTCGAGGTCTCGGTCACGATGCCGGACAAGCGCGAGCTGCGCGCGAAAATCGTCGGCGTGGACGAAGCCACCGATATCGCGGTGCTCAAAGTGGAGGCCTCCAACCTCCCGGTCCTGCCCTGGGGCGACTCCTCGAAGCTGAAGGTCGCGGAGTGGGTCCTGGCCGTCGGTAATCCGTTCCAGTTGAACCAGACGGTCACGCTCGGGATCGTCTCCGCCACCGGCCGCAGCCTCGAAGGGCGCCTCGCCGCCTACGAAGACTTCATCCAGACCGATGCGGCCATCAATCCGGGCAACTCCGGCGGCGCGCTCATCAACGCGCGCGGCGAGCTTGTCGGCATCAACACCGCGATCTTC
>JANPJN010000150.1:0-1515 GCA_031425515.1 Acidobacteriota bacterium
GAGCTCGCCAATACCGGATCTCCGGCCGCGGTGCTCGCCGACGCACAGCGCGCGCGCGAGCGCTTCGAGCGCACACTGGCACATCCATGATGGCTCACATACAGGACATCGCCGCCCGCGACGGGCAGGCCGTTACCCTCAGGGGCTGGCTGCACAACCGCCGCTCGAGCGGCAAGATCCACTTCCTGACCCTCCGCGACGGCAGCGGCTTCATCCAGTGCGTGATGACGAAGCAGGCCGTTGGCGACGAGGCGTTCCGGCAGGCCGATCACCTCGCGCAGGAAAGCGCCATCGTCGTCGAAGGCACCGTGCGGGCCGATCAGCGGGCGCCGGGCGGCTACGAACTGGACGTCACGGCGCTGCAGGTCGTCGCCGAGTCCCAGAACTATCCCATCTCGCCCAAGGAACATGGCGTGGACTTCCTGATGGATCGTCGCCATCTGTGGATCCGCGCACCGAGGCAGCAGGCCATCCTGCGCATCCGCCACGAGGTGATCAACGCCGTCCGGGACTTCTTCAACGACCGCGGCTTCATCCTCGCCGACACGCCCATTTTCACTCCGGCGGCCTGCGAAGGCACGACGACGCTCTTCCCCGTGCAGTACTTCGACGAGGAGACGGCCTACCTCACGCAGAGCGGACAGCTCTACAACGAGGCCAACGCCATGGCGCTTGGGCGCGTGTACTGCTTCGGCCCCACGTTCCGCGCCGAGAAGTCGAAGACGCGCCGCCACCTCACCGAGTTCTGGATGGTCGAGCCCGAGATGGCCTACGCGACCCTCGATGATGTGATGGATCTCGCAGAGGCGCTGGTCATCTCGGTGGTCGAGCGCGTGCTCGATCGGCGGAAGCCGGAGCTCAAGACCCTCGAGCGAGACACGGCGGCGCTCGAGAAGGTCAAGGCGCCGTTTCCCCGGCTGCAGTACGACGACGCGGCAAACCTGCTGGCGGAAAAAGGGCTGCCGTTCGAATGGGGCGGGGATTTCGGCGCGCCGGATGAAACGGCGATTTCTGAACAGTTCGACCGGCCCGTCCTCGTGCACCGCTACCCCTCGGCCGTGAAGGCGTTCTATATGAAGCCCGATCCCGCGCGCCCGGAGCTCGCGCTGTGCGTGGACATGCTGGCCCCGGAGGGCTACGGCGAGATCATCGGTGGCGGCGAGCGCATCGACGACTACGATCTCCTGGTCAAGCGCATCGAGGAACACGGGCTCCCGAAGGAAGCCTTCGAGTGGTATCTCGACCTGCGGCGCTTCGGCAGCGTGCCGCATGGCGGCTTCGGCATGGGGATCGAGCGGGTCGTGACCTGGATCTGCGGCATCGACCACCTGCGCGAGGCGATCCCGTATCCCCGGATGCTCTACAGGATTTACCCGTAATGAAGATTGGCTTCCTCTCGCTCGGGTGCCCGAAGAACCTCGTGGACGGCGAGGTGATGCTGGGCATGGCGCGCGACGCCGGTCACGTGATCACGCCGGACGCGGGCGACGCGGACGTGCTCGTCGTCAATACGTG
>JANPJN010000151.1:0-3085 GCA_031425515.1 Acidobacteriota bacterium
CCCGCTCGCGGCCCGAACCGATGGCTATGCCCCGTCGTCACAGTGGCAAGTGCGGTCCATCGTGGCGCCGGGCACGCGCGCCACGGTCATGGTCGGGCTCTTCCACGTCGGCCGCCTCGAAGAGTTGCAGGTGCCGGCGTACACCCGGCTCGATGCGACCGTGGAATGGCGCCTGAACGCCGGCGTGTCGCTCATGGGCGTCGGACACAATCTCCTCGATCGACGGCATGCCGAGTTCAGCAGCGCCCCTTCCATCGTGCAGGCCACCGAGGTCCCGCGAAGCGCGAGCCTGAAACTCCGCTGGACCTTCTGATCCGGCCCGTTTCAGGTCACAACCGAGTACCAAGGTCGCTGTGCTGAATTGCACAGCGGCGACGATCCGGACTGGTTAGGCTGATCCCTGCCTTTCGGGCACGGCCGGGCGGGTCAATCGCCCGGCGCGCCGGACGGCCTGGGGTTCTGCCATGTCTGCAACAGCCATTCGCCTGCTGGTCATCGGCGACGGCGCTCCATCCGGCGTGTCCACGGCCGAGCTCGTCGCCACCGCGGGAGTGCCGCCCTTCGTCATCGCGCGTGCCCCGAACGCGCATGACGGCCTGGAGCGCGTGCGGACCGAACGCTTCTCGGCGGTCGTCATCAACCTCGTGGACGGCGACCCGGGCCGAACGACGGTGCTCGAGACGCTGCGGCGGGAAGCCCCCGGCCTCCCCGCCATCGTCGTCGGCGAGGCGCCGGGCGCCAGCGACGAGACCGTCGCGCCAGGCGCCCCCGAGGCGGTGCCCCTCCGGTGGCGAGGCAGGACCGTCGCGCCGGACGTTGCTGTACGCGATCTCGGCATTCGCACCCCGGACCAGGCGCTCTTCCTCGAGCAGCAACTGGCGCAGATCACCCTGAACGCCATCGGCGACGCGGTGATCAGCACTGACGCGCGCGGCGTTCTGACTTTCCTGAATCCTGCGGCGGAGGCGATGACGGGCTGGACCGGCAACGCCGCGATTGGACGTCCCGCGGGGGAGATCTTCCGCATCGTCGAGGCCGACACGGGCCAACCCGTCGCGAATCCGATGCTGGCAGCCATGGCCACCGGCGAGGTCGTTCGGTTGATCCCGGGCTGCCTGCTCATCGGCCGCGGCGGCCAGGAGACGCCCATCGAAGACTCCGCCTCCCCGATTCGCGGGCGGGATGGTGCGATCATCGGCGCCGTACTCGTGTTCAAGGATGTCAGTGCGGCCCGGGCCCTGGCGCTGCGGGTGATGCACCTGGCGCAGCACGACTTCCTCACGGACCTCCCGAACCGGATGCTCCTGCACGACCGGCTGGGCCGATCGATCGCGGTCGCCCGGCGGCACGGGCATCGCCTGGCCGTGCTCTTCCTCGACCTCGATCGGTTCAAGCACGTGAACGACAGCCTGGGCCATCTGAATGGAGATGCGCTGCTCCAGTCGGTGGCGCGTCGCCTCGCCGCGTGCGTGAGGGAGTCGGATACGGTCAGCCGCCACGGCGGCGACGAGTTCGTGATCCTCCTGTCGGAGATCGAGCGGCCGGAGGGGGCGGTGATGACGGCGCACAAGATTGCCGCCGCCCTCGCGGCGCCGCACGAGGTGGCGGGTTTCCAGCTCCATGTGGGCGGAACGATCGGCATCAGCATCTACCCCGAGGATGGATCGGATGCCGTGTCCCTGATCGGCGCCGCGGATACGGCGATGTACCACGCGAAGGGCAGCCGGAAACCCTATCAGTTCTTCGAGCGCACGATGAGCGGACGGGCCGTCGATCGGCTCTGGTTCGAGGCGGCACTGCAGGGGGCTCTGGAACGCGACGAGTTCGTCCTGCACTACCAGCCGATCGTCGACCTGCAGACGGGGAGCATGAGCGGCGCCGAGGCTTTGATTCGCTGGGTCCATCCGGAACGCGGCCTGATGTACCCACGGGCGTTCATGGCCATCGCGGAGGAGTGCGGGCTCATCGTGCCGATCGGGCGGTGGGTGCTCAGGCAGGCCTGTGCGCAGGCCCGTGCCTGGCTGGACGCGGGGCGGGGCCCGATGTCGATGGCCGTCAACATTTCAGCGGCGGAATTCACGGACCCCCGCTTCCTCGATCACGTCCGCGCGGCGCTGGCGGAGACCCGCCTCGATCCCCGTCACCTGGAGCTCGAGCTCACCGAGGCGGCGCTCATCCACGACCCAGACGCCGCGGTCGCCATCCTGAGGACCATCGAGGTGCTCGGCGTCCGGACCGCGATCGACGACTTCGGGACGGGGTATTCGAGCCTCAGCTACCTGCGGCAGTTTCCTATCAGCGTCCTGAAGATCGACCAGTCGTTCATCCAGGAGATCAGCGAAGAGCGGATTGGGACCTCACTCGTGCGAGCGGTCATCGGGATGGGCCGGATGCTCGGGCACCGGGTGATCGCGGAAGGGATCGAGACCCGCGAGCAGATGACGTTTCTCCAGGCGGAAGCGTCGTGCGAGGGCCAGGGCTTCTACTTCAGCCCCGCCCTGCCGGCGGAACAGTTTGCCCGGCTGCCGCGGACGGGCATGGGCGGGCACGCCCCCCGCTGACGCGCGCCGACGTCACGGCGTCACCTTCGTCACTTCGTCGGCGGGCGGGTCCGCGGTGCGCCGACTGGCTCTCGTCCGGTGCGGCGGCGCTCGTTAATCGTCCACCGTTCACCGCATGCGCCGCAACGCACGTACACGACCGCGCGTCCCCGCGTCTCTTCCTTTGCCGCGACCGCCTTGCACGCCGGGCATGTGAGGAAGCGTTCCGGCTCCGAGGAATGCAGATCTTTCGCCACGCCCTGCCCACCTTGCCACAACCCTGCCGATTCCGCAATTTCTCAGGTCCGGCCGTTCGGCATGCCGGACATGGAGAAGGCGTCCAGTTTTTGGAGGCTGCACGCTCGCGAGAGGCGTAAGATCCAGGCATGCCCCCCCCACGCATTCTCCTGACCGGCGCCACCGGCTACGTCGGAGGCCGGCTGCTCGCGGAACTGCAGCGGCGAGGTGCGCGCATCCGATGCATGGCGAGGCGGCCGGGTGATCTCGCCGGACGTGCGGCGCCGTCCACCGAGGTGGTGCAGGCC
>JANPJN010000152.1:0-16459 GCA_031425515.1 Acidobacteriota bacterium
CTCGTCGTCTGGTCCATGCTGCTGACGGGCGGTCACGCGTTCGCCCAGACCACCGGCGTCGTCACCGGCACCGTTGCCGACGAACAGGGGCTCCCGCTGCCTGGTGCGACCGTGGAGCTCGTCAGCGAACGGACCGGTGCCCTGCGGCCGGCCACAGCCGAGGCGAACGGCGCGTTCACGATCTCCGCGGTGGATCCCGGCGCCTACACCCTGAAGGTCAGCATGCAGGGGTTCAGGGGGACCGAACGCCAGGGGATTCAGCTGCGGACAGGGGAGACGCTCAACGCCGGTATGGTAGTGCTGCGGGTGGGGCAGTTCTCCGAGGTCACAACCGTCACCGCCGGAACGGCCGTCGTGCAGACCGATTCGGCGGCGGTGTCGTCGACGCTCGAGGCGGCGCAGGTCGATTCGCTCGTGTCGCGGGGACGCGACCCGATGGACCTGATTCGGAAGATGCCCGGCGTGTCCGCGACAGGCGATGGTCCCACCTCCCTCGGGGGCGTCAACGGGACCGCCATGCCCAACATCAACGGCTTCGCCTCGGGGGCGGTCGGCATCTCGCTCGACGGCATGACGACCAACGATGCCGACACCAACGTGCAGGTCAGCACGATCGGCATCGATGCCATCGAGGAGATCAAGATCAACACGACCGCCTATCAGGCCGAGCACGGACGCAACGCGGGCGCGACCGTCAGCATCATCTCCAAGTCGGGGACGAACGAGTTCCGCGGCGGATATTCCTACTATCTGCGCAACGAGAACCTGACCGCGAACAACTACTTCAACAAGCTGAACAAGCTGCCGAGGCCGATCTTCCGCTACAACACCGGGAGCGGCACGCTGGGGGGGCCGATCGGCCGGCCCGGACGCGCCGGCAACCGGTGGTTCTTCTTCTTCGCCCGCGAGGACTGGAAGACGTACGAACCGCGCAACGTGACGTTCAGCACGACGCCGACCGCCCTGGAGCGCGCCGGGGACTTCTCCCAGAGCACCGATGCCAGCGGCCGCCAGATCTACATCCGCGACCCCGCCATTCCGAACGGGACCTGTAACGCCCTCACCGGCGCGGGCAACGCCTGCTTCCCGAACAACAGGATTCCGGCGAACCGGATCAGCCCGCTGGGGCAGGCCATCCTGAAGGTCTTCCCGGAGCCCAACTTCCTCGACACGTCGGTCAGCCTGCGGAACTACAACTACCGGTACCAGGATATCGGGGAGTCGGTCAAGGCGCAGAACCACCTCAAGATCGACTATCTGCGCGGATCGGATCGTGTCTCGGTCCTCGGGCGCACCTTCACCCCCAGGAACTACGGGTACAGCGGCGTCTTTGGCCTGAGCTCGAACTGGCCGCAGCACCGCCACAACTACGCGAAGATCGATCACGAAGTGCAGGGCAAGTACACGCGGACGTTCGGAAGCAAGGTCGTCAACGAGATGATGGCGAGCTACCGGACCGCGCGTGAGAACGTCGCCAATGTCGATCGGCCGGCCCTGTCGCTTGCCGGCAACGGCCTCTCGGGGCTGCCGCAGCTGTACCCCGGCGCGAACATCCACAATATGCTCCCGCAGATTTCGTTCGGCGGCATCCCGAACGGCGTCCAGATCGGCTACGACAGCCGCTACCCGCTCAGCGAGGGGGACAACAGGGCCATCTTCACTGACACCCTGACGTGGACGACCGCCCGGCACCTCGTGAAGGCCGGCTTCGCGTTCGAGTACGACAACACGCAGCAGTCGTTCGCCTCCCCCTGTTTCGCCGTGTGCCTCGCCTTCGGGACGAGCGCGACCAACCCCCTCAACTCGAACTACGCGTTCGCGAACGCCGTGCTGGGCAACTTCCTCACCTACCAGCAGGGGAGCAGCCGGACCGCACACGGCGGTGTGAACGACATCGAGGAGGGGTTCATCCAGGACTCGTGGAAGCCGGTGCGCGGGCTCACCCTCGAGCTGGGGCTGCGAGTCTCGACGGCGCATCCCTATCGACTCAACACGCCGTTTGTCGGCGACCCCGAGGACCTCGCGGCGAATGACGGCGCGAAACAGGGCTCCTCGTTCGTCCTCGATCGCTACAACCGCGCCCGGCAGGTCCGGCTGTTCGCCCCCGCGATCGTCAACGGCGCCCGCTCGGGCTACGACGCCACGACTGGCACCGTCGTGCCCGCGGCCCTCATCGGCTTCATCGTCCCGGGCTCCGGTGACATCTTCAACGGTCTCGTCACGCACGAGGATCCGCTTGGCGCGTCGAGCTGGCGCAAGCCCGTCGGCCCCCAGTGGCAGCCGCGGTTGGGTTTCGCGTACGATCCGTGGCGGGATGGAAACACTGCGATCCGCGGCGGCTTCGGTGTGACCACGCAGACGCTCCCGAACTCCGCATCGTTCTCAAATAACTACGTCGGGCAGGCCCCCTACAGCGTCCAATCGACCATCTTCGGCAGCAACCTCGCGGTCGTCAACCAGTCGGCCGGCTACACGAGCCCGTTCGCCGTCAACGGCCAGAACTACGACTACCGGCCGCAGACGGCCTACAACTATTCGCTGAACGTGGAGCGCAACATCGGCCTGAGCACCGTCGTGAACGTCGGTTATGTCGGCAACCGCGTGCGCCACATCCCCCTGACGCAGAACGTCAACGTTGTGCCGGCTGGCGCCAGGTTCAGGCCCGAGAACATCGACCCGACCAACAACGTCGTTCTGCCGGACAACTTCCTCAGGCCAATCCTCGGGTACGCCGACATTCCCATCGCGGTCGACACCGGCATCTCCGCCTACAACGCCCTCCAGGTGACGGTGAATCGCCGGCTCTCGAAGGGCATCTCCTACAGCGCGGCCTACACACTGTCGGAGGTCCGCAACATGGAGGGCACCGTCCCGCTCTACCACGACGCCAGGGCGTACCTGTATGACTACGCGAGCTTCGACCAGCGGCACGCGCTGTCGCTCAACTACATCTGGCAACTGCCGGGCAGCCGCTGGAGCCACCCCGTGGTGCGAGCCCTGATCAGTGGCTGGCTCATCGCGGGGACGACCTCGTTCGGCACCGGACGGCCGGCGGGCGTGACGTTCTCGACGAGCGACAGCGCCGATATTCTCGGCGGCGGCGATCCGGGGACGGTGCGCGTGACGTGTGATCCCAGTCTGTCCCGGAGTCAGCGGACCAAGGAGCGCTGGTTCGACACCTCCTGCTTCGCGCGGCCCGCGCGCGGCGATGAGGGCAACGCCAGCCGGCGCGCGCAGATCCGGCTGCCGGGCACCGCCAGCACGGACCTGAATTTCACCAAGACCCTCGCCGGCGGCGCGCGGCGAAGGCTGCAGCTCCGGGCCGATCTCTACAACGCCTTCAACCAGGTCATCTGGACCAGCGTGAACACCGCCGCCGTCTTCGATTCGACCGGCAAGCAGACCAATCAGCAGTTTGGCCGGGTGACCGCTGCCGCCAATCCCCGCGTCGCGCAACTCGGCCTGCGATTCGTCTTCTAGGGCCCCGATGCGCGAATTACGAATCGTCGTGCTGCCCGGTGACGGAATCGGGAAGGAAGTCATGGCCCCGTGCCTCTCGGTTCTGGAGGAGGCCGTTGGCGGGACCCGGGGGTTCCACCTGATCTTCGAGTCGCATGACGCGGGGGCAGAACTGTTCCGACAGACCGGCGAGTCGCTTCCGGGCCATGTGTGGGCGGCGGCCGAAGCCGCTGACGCGGTCCTCTTCGGGGCCATGGGCCTGCCAGATGTGCGGCACGCCAACGGCACCGAGGTCCTGCCCCAGCTCGAGTTCAGGGAGCGCCTCGATCTCTACGCCGGGGTACGGCCGATTCGCATCCTCCCCGGCGTGCGGACGCCGCTGGCCGACCCGCGCGCCCGCACGGTGGACTGTGTGCTCGTGCGCGAGTCCACCGAAGGGCTCTTCGCGGCTCGCTCGATGAGCCGCCGCGACGGCGATGCCGCGGTGTACGACACCATGCGGATCAGCCGGAGGGCGTGCGAGCGGCTGTTCACATTTGCCTTCGACCTGGCGAGGCACCGGGCCCGGCCCGGGAGGCGCCCGCGCGTCACTTGCGTGGACAAGGCGAATGTGCTGCCCTCGATGGCGTTCTTCCGCGAGATCTTCCTCGAACGGGCGGCCGGCTATCCGGACGTCGATGCCGACTGGGCCTACGTCGATGCGGCCGCGCTTCGTCTCGTCCGTGCGCCCTGGGACTTCGACGTGCTCGTCACGGAGAACATGTTCGGCGACATCCTGTCGGACCTTGGCGCCGCGCTGGTCGGTGGCATGGGCATGGCGCCCTCCGCGGACATCGGCGACCGCCACGCGGTGGTCCAGCCGTGCCACGGCACGGCGCCGGATATTGTCGGCCGCGGGCTGGCCAATCCCACCGCGATGATCCTGTCCGGTGCGATGATGCTCGACTGGCTGGGGCACCGCCACGCCATGCCCGCATGCGCCCAGGCGGGCGCGGACCTGACTCGCGCCGTCGAGCGCGCGTTCGCCGACGGCACGCTGCTGCCAGCCGAGGCTGGCGGCTCAGACGGCACCGCCGCCATCACGGACCGCATCCGCCAGGAAGTGCGCCGCCAGGTCGAGACCGGGTTCCACGCCTGATGCCCGCCCGCTACCGGCTGATTGCGATGACGTTCCTGCTGTCGATGCTGCTCTATGTCGACCGCATCGCCATTTCGACGGCCAAGGCGCCGATCACCGGGCAACTCGATCTGAACGACCAGCAGTTCGGGTGGGTCCTCTCCGCCTTCGCGCTCGGCTACGCGATGTTCCAGGCGCCCGCCGGCGCACTGGCGGATCGCGTCGGCGCGCGCAAGGCGCTGGCCGGCATCGTGATTGTCTGGTCAATCTTCACGGGGCTGACCGGGCTCGCCTGGAGCTTCGCGGCGCTGCTGATCTGCCGGTTCCTCTTCGGCGCGGGAGAGGCCGGAGCGTATCCGACCTGCGCACGCGCCTTCTACAGCTGGCTGCCGGTCGGGGAACGCGGCCTGGCGCAGGGCATCAACTTTTCCGGCTCGCGCCTCGGGGCGGCCTTCGCCCTGCCGCTCGTGGCCTGGTTCGTCACGGTCGCGGGATGGCGCGAGGCCTTCATGGCGCTCGGCGTCGCCGGCATCGTCTACGCCGCGGCGTGGTGGGCCTGGTTCCGCGACTGGCCCGAAGACCATCCCGGCGTCTCCGAGGCCGAGCGCGCGCTCATCGTCAGCGGCCGCGGCGCCCGATCGGCGGCGCCCCCCACGTCGCTACGCGGCCGGGCTCTTGCAGAATCCGCCAATCTCCGGATCGCGATGGGCCAGTACTTTGCCTCGAACTTCACGTTCTTCTTCTGCCTGACGTGGCTCTTTCCATATCTCCAGAAGACCTACCACCTCGAGGCGCTGCAGGCGGGCCTCCTCTCTTCCGCGCCGCTCCTGGCCGGCGCCGCCGGGAACTGGGTCGGCGGCTGGCTGGTCGATCGTCTGTACACGCAGGGGCGCTGGACGATATCGCGTCGGCTGCCCGCCATCCTGGGCTTCGTGCTGGCTGCGACCGGGCTTCTCGGCAGCCTGCTGTTTCCCGGCATGGCCCCGAAGGTTGTCTGCCTCTCGCTCGCCATCTTCGGCGCCGACATGACGCTGCCGCCCTCCTGGGCATTCTGCATCGACATCGGGCGGCGTCACGTCGGGGCGGTGTCCGGCATGATGAACATGGCGGGTAACACCGGGTCATTCGTGACGAGTCTCGCTTTTCCGTACCTCCTCGCCCTGACCGGATCCCCCGCGCCCTTCTTCATCCTCGGCGCCGTGCTCAACCTTCTCGCCGCGGGCCTCTGGATCCGCGCGCGCCCCGACATCGCGATTGCCGGTGGCTAGACCATGGCGCGACTGAAGGGAGTCGGCATCGGCGCGGGCTACTTTGCCCCGTTCCAGCACGAGGCATGGGCGCGCATCCCCGAGGTGGAGATCGCGGCCCTCGCGAACCCGACCGAGGAGAAGGCCCGGGCGATCATGGCTGAGTTCGGAGTGCCGCGCTACTACCGCGACTGGCGCGAGATGCTCGACCGCGAGCAGCCGGACTTTGTCGACATCATCACACCGCCAGACACCCACGAAGAGATCTGCGTCGAGGCCGCGCGGCGCGGCATCCACATCATCTGCCAGAAGCCGCTGGCCCCCTCGCTGGCGGCAAGCCAGCGGATTGTGGAGGCTGCCGCCGCGGCGGGTGTGCGGTTCATGGTCCATGAGAACTGGCGCTGGCAGCCGTGGTACCGGCAGGTCAAGACGATCCAGTCAGCCGGCACGATTGGGGCATTCACGCACGCGCACTTCCTCATGCGACTCGGTGATGGATGGGGAGCGGAGGCGTACCTCGCCCGCCAGCCGTTCTTCCGGACGTACCCACGCCTGCTGGTGTATGAAACGGGCGTTCATTTCCTCGACACGCTCCGGTTCCTGCTGGGCGAGGCCACGACGGTGTTTGCGAATCTGCGGCGGCTGAACCCGGCCATCGAGGGGGAAGACGCTGGCCAGATCTTCCTGCGGTTCGAGAGCGGCGCAACCGCGATCTGGGATGCGAACCGCTACAACGAAATCGAGGCGGTGGCGCCCCGGTTCACCTTCGGACAGCTGCGCGTCGATGGGCTCGCCGGCCACCTGTCGCTGAATACCGAGGGCGTTCTCCGGGTGAAAAGGCTCGGCGAACCAGGCCGGGACGTCGCATACAGCCCGGACAGGACGCGATTCGCCGGCGACTGCGTCTACGCGCTCCAGCGCCACTTCGTGGACTGCATGATCGGCGGGGGCGAGTTCGAGTCCAACGGTCAGGACTATCTGAAGACGGTCCGGCTCGTCGAGGCGGTGTACGAATCCGCGTCGAAGGCCGAAGTTGTTCATTTGTGAAGCGAGGGATGATCATGAAGCGAGTGCATATCGGCGCGTGCGCGGTCTGGGTCTTTCTGTGGCTTGCGGCGGGGCCGCTCCATGCGGCGGTCACCATCGAGCAGTACCACGTCCACGACTTTTCCTTCAAGGCCAGACCGGCCGGCAATCCGTTCGACGTCGATCTGCGCGGCGACTTCACCGGCCCCGGAGGGCAGCGCATCGCCGTGCCTGGCTTCTACGACGGCGACGGCACATGGATCATCCGGTTCTCCCCTGCGACCGTTGGCACATGGACGCTCCGCACGGTCTCCCCCGTACCGGCGCTGAACGGACAGGACGCGGAGATCACGGCCACCCCCAACACGAACCGATCGATTCATGGCGGCCTGCTGGTCGACCCGGCCAACCGGCATCACTTCAAGTACGAAGACGGCAGCCGATACTTCCTCATGGGATACGAGGTCGACTGGCTCGCCCTGGCGGACATGAAGGATCCGCAGCGGAAGGTCATGCACCGCCTGATTGACCAGATTGCCGCGCGCGGCTTCAACCACGTCCTCGTGAACATCTACGCACACGACACCTCCTGGTCCAAGGGGACCCAGCACGAGTGGGATTACGGACCCCCGGCGATGTTCGTCTTCGGCGGCACCAACGAGCGTCCCGACCACTCGCAGCTCAATACCGACTACTTCAAGATCTACGACGGCATGATGCGGGCCTTGCAGGAAAATGGAATCGTCGCCAACATCATGATCAAGGTCTACAACAAGATGGTGAACTGGCCTGCGCCAGGCAGCAAGGACGAGGAACGCTACTTCCGATACGTGACCGCGCGGTATCAGGCCTTCCCGAATGTGACGTGGGACTTCGCCAAGGAAGCCTACAACGAGCCCGACAAGGCGCTCCAGAGCCGGCTCATCGACCTCGTGCGCGCCACCGACGGATACGATCGGCTGACGACGGCGCACGACAATGACGTCGTGGACTGGGATGCGGATGCAAGCACCAACCTGGATTTCCGGACGGACCAGGAGCACGGATACTGGATGGAGACGCTCCGCTTCGACAGGCACCTCCGGCAGTGGCCGACCATCAACTCCGAGCTGTACTACGAGCGCGGTCTGGACCCGCTCCCGACCTACCGCATCGTCCACGACTGGCAGCTTCAGGTTCGCGGCGCGTACGAGGTGTATCTGTCGGGCGGATACTTCGTTTATTACTACGCAAATACCGCGTGGGACGTCGTCAAGCCCGACCCCGAGGCCCCCGGCATGGCCGGGTTCCAGATCCTGCAGCAGCACCTGTCCGCGCTGCCGTACTGGAAGATGGAGCCGCGGCCCGAGCTGGCCATCGGGGGGCCCTGCCTCGCGACGCCGGGACAGGTCTATGCCTGCTACGTGACGCCGACTCCACCCGTCCCCGGTGCGCCCCCGGCGGCTGCCGCGGCTCCGGCCGCAGCGGGCGCCGCCTCGACGCCGGCGGCGGACTCCGCCCCCCGTCCCCCGGCGCGACGGATCATCGGCAACAGGCGGGAGATCGCGCTCAATCTGAGCGCGCTCACCGGCGCCGCGACGCTGCAGTGGGTCAACACGTGGACGGGCGAGCGCATCGACGGAAAAGTCGATGGACCCGGCGTGTATCAGCTCTTCCGGCCGCCCACGTTCGGTGAGGCCCCGGCCTTGCTGATCGTGAAGACCGTTCAGTAGCCACACGGCAGCACTCCTTCCCTATGCGAGGTGTCTCACGTGCCCGCTGACCGCTACAGCAGCCAGATGACCGGGGATCCCCACCTCGGTCAGAACCGGGCGATGATTGCGAATGCCGTCCGTGGGGCGGGCTTCGAGCCGGGCCGCTACTTCGCCGAGCATCGCCCGATCCTGGGCCTGTTGCACACGCACTCTGAGCTGAGTCCGTGCCAGCGCGGGCTTCACGACCTCGCGCTCGCCTCCCAGCGCGCGCTCCACGCGCGAGGTGTCGTCGGCCTCCTCGCCGCACACTCGTCGTACAACGACGCCCTCCAGATGGGCCTTCCGGGCATGTACTACTCGCTGCCCTCGAGGGACGTGACGGCGGACGGGTTCGAGCTGTCGACGCATCTCGGTATCGACGGCGCCATCTTCTTCGTGTCGTGCGACAAGACGCTTCCGGCGGCGGCGATTGCCGCCGGCCGGCGCCGGGATCTGCCGTCGGTCATTCTTCATGGCGGCCCGATTCTTCCCGGCCAGTGGGAGGGCCGGCCGATCGACATCGGCGATGCGTCCGAAGCGCCAGGGCGGGTCTCGGCGCGCGCGTTGTCGGCGGACGCCGCCCGCGACATTTGCGACCACGCCTGCCCGGGCGCTGGCGGCTGCGGCATGATGGCGACCTCGTCCACCATGGCGGCCGTGCTCGCGGCGCTCGGCCTTCTCGTGCCGTCCAGCGCATCGACGCCTGCCGAAGACGGCGGCAAGGCCGGCGAGGCGGAGGTTGCGGCCACGTACCTGCTGAGGCTCATCGATCGCGGGCTCACGGCCGGCGACATCGTCACCAGGAAATCGCTGGAGAACGCGGTGCGCATGGTCGCGGCCAGCGGCGGATCCACGAATGCGGTCCTTCATATCCCCGCGATCGCCCACGCCTTCGACCTCGCGTTCGGTCTCGACGAGGTCCGCGATCTGCTGCGTGCCACGCCGGTCCTGCTGAACCTCCGTCCGCTCGGCGCGTACCGCATGCTCGACCTGCATCAGGCCGGCGGAATCCCGTCGCTCATGAAATACATGATTCGCGAGGGGCTGCTGCACGGCGACGCCCTGACGGTGTCGGGGAGCTCACTGGCCGACACGGTGGCCGGGGCCCGCGATCTGGAATTCGGCTCGGGGGCGCAGGATGTGGTGCGCCCGACGGACAGCCCGCTCATGGAGCGCAGCCACATCTCGCTGCTTCAGGGCAATATCGGGAGCTGCACCGGCAAGTTCAATGCGCCCGGAGTGTTCTCCGGCCCGGCGATCTGCTTCGACAGCGAGGAGACGGCGACCGCCGCCGTCCATGCGGGCAATGTCCGCGCCGGGCAGGTGATGGTCGTGCGGTACGAGGGGCCGGCCGGCGGTCCAGGCATGCGGGAGATGCTCAATATCACCTCGGCCCTCGTCGGCATGGGCCTGAAGGACTCGGTGGCGTTCGTCTCAGACGGCCGCACCTCCGGTGTGGCTCACGCCCGGGCGGTCTGCGTCCACGTCGAGCCGGAGGCGTATCACGGCGGTGCCATTGCCCTCATCCAGGACGGCGACGTGCTGACGCTGGACCCCGAGGCGGGGACGCTGATGCTCCAGGTGGACGACGCCGTGCTGGAGGGGCGCCGCGCCGTCTGGGTCAGGCAGTCCCGGCCCGCGGAGAGCACCATCCTGCGGCGCTTCCGGATGCTCGCGGAGCCGGCGAGCCGGGGATGCATTCTTAGGGATGCATAGCGACATCAACAGCAACCGGACACGCCCGTGGGCGTCAGGCCGGGTGAGGAGAGAGCGATGAGGGTCCGAGGAATACTTGCGGCCGTGCTGATTGCCACGGCGGCGGATGTGTCGGCGAGGCAGCGACCGGCGGAGGCGCAGCCGGGGGTGCTGATTTCCGGCGAGCTGCGCCAGTGGCACAAGGTGACGCTGACGCTCGACGGTCCGCAGGCCGACGAAGCCGCCACCGATCCGAATCCGTTCATGGACTATCGGATGACGGTGACGTTCGTCCACGAGTCCGGCTCGCCGTCTTACGTGGTGCCGGGGTATTTTGCGGGCGACGGGAACGCCGCCAACAGCTCTGCGACCGCGGGTAACAAGTGGCGGGCGCATTTCTCACCCGACAGGACGGGCCGCTGGAACTGGCGGCTCTCGTTCGTGTCCGGAAAAGGGATTGCGATTGGCAGCGGCGCCGGGCAGGCGGTCACCCCTCACGACGGACGCCGTGGCACGCTCCAGGTGCAGGGCTCGGACAAGCGTGCGCCCGACTTCCGCGCGCTGGGCCGTCTGCGCTATGCCGGCCAGCACTACCTGCAGTTTGCCGGCACCGGCGAGTATTTCATCAAGGCCGGCACCGATGCGCCGGAGACGCTCCTCGCGTATCAGGACTTCGACGGCACGTCCACCCGCAAGACCCCCCTGCACGCATATGCGCCGCACGTGCAGGACTGGCGGACCGGCGATCCCACCTGGAAAGGCGGGAAAGGCAAGGGGCTCATCGGCGCCTTGAACTACCTCTCGTCCAGGCATATGAACTCGATTTCCTTTCTGCCCTACAACGCCGGGGGCGATGGCGACAACGTATGGCCGTTCGTCACCCGCGACGACAAGTTCCATTACGACGTGTCGAAGCTCGATCAGTGGCAGATCGTGTTCGACCACGCCCAGCAGAAGGGACTGCACCTGCACGTCAAGCTGCAGGAGCAGGAGATGGACGACGATACCCGCGGGCATCCGGGCGACGGGAAGGAAGGGGCCGGTCGTGGAGCCGCCCAGGCGTCAGGGCCCGTTCCCGAGTCGCTCGACGGCGGTGCGCTCGGCCCGCAGCGCAAGCTGTATCTGCGCGAGCTCGTCGCGCGGTTCGGCTATGAGCTGGCGCTGCTGTGGAATCTCGGCGAGGAGAACACCCAGACGACTGCACAGCAGCGCGACATGGCACAGTACCTCCGCGACATCGATCCCTATCGGGATCGCAACATCGTCGTGCACACCTTCCCTGATACGCAGGAGACGATTTACCCGCCGCTGCTCGGACGGCAGTCCGCGCTGACCGGGGCGTCGGTGCAGACCGCGTACGACCACGTCCATGAGCGGGTGCGCCGGTGGGTGACCGCGTCGGCGGCCGCCGGGGTGCCGTGGGTGGTGGCCAACGACGAGCAGGGGCCGGCCAATCTCGGAGTTCCTCCGGATCCGGGCTATCGCGCTTATGCGGACAAGGACGCGCGGGGAAACGCCGTCTATTCCATCGACGCCATCCGGAAGTTCACGCTCTGGGGCACGCTGATGGCAGGGGGTGCCGGCGTCGAGTACTACACCGGCTATCAGCTTCCGGAGAATGACCTCGTGCTCGAGGACTTCCGCAGCCGCGACAAGTCCTGGGGCTATGCCGCGATCGCACTGGCCTTCTTTCGCGACGCGCGCATTCCCGTCACGCAGATGAAGAACGCCGACGAGCTCGTCGGCAACCCCACGTACGACAACAGCCGATATTGCTTCGCGAAGGCTGGGGAGTTGTATCTGGTGTATCTCCCGAGCGGGGGAACCGCGGACCTCGACCTCAAGGGAGCGGCGGGCCGATTTGGCGTGCGCTGGTTCAATCCGCGCACGGGGGGGGCGCTGCGGCAGGGCAGTGTCGCGTCCGTCCAGGGAGGCGCAAGCATCGCGCTCGGCGCGCCGCCCGACAGCCCGACGGATGACTGGCTGGCGGTCGTCCGCCGGGATCAGTAACCGTTCAGGCTCGCGGCCGCGCGTGGCGTCGGGGCGCCGTCAGGCCGTTCCCCCCTGCGCCCAAGGCAGGCGCGCGACTACGAGGGGGGCGCCGCGGGGCTCAGGTCGCGACCGGCGGGAGCCGGACGGATGGACGTATCCACCACCCTGGACCCGAACAGCGTGCGCGAGAGGACCTGCCACACGATCGACTGCTTGCTCATCGCAATCCGCGCCACGTCGCCGACGTGCCGCGCCATGTAGCCCGGACGCAGGAAGAACCGCCGCTTGGCCCGGTTGATCGCCTCCATCACGAGCCGATCGTCGAGCCCGTTGCCGCGCAGCAGGTAGTACGAATACTCCATCTTCGCCCAGTCGTCGCGCGCGGCCTCGGGCAGCAGGGAATCGCGAATCACCTTGTCGTACAGCGCGGTGCCGGGATACGGCACGGCCGGATAGAAGTTGGCAAAGTCGGGATCGAGCCGGATCGCATAATCAATCGTATGGTCCATCGTCTCGGGGGTCTCGCCGGGATACCCGAAGATGAAGAACGCAAACGACCGGATCCCGGCCTCGCGCATGTTCCTGAACGCGGCCTGAATCTTCTCGCGCTCGAGCCGCTTGACCATGTCCTTGCGGACCTCGTCGGACTCCGACTCGATGCCGAGCGCCAGCATCCAGCAGCCGGCGCGCTTGAGCCGGTGCACGAACGCGGGGTCGGTCAGATTGTCGGCCCGCGCGTTGCCGAACCACTGGATGGGGAGATTGCGTGCAATCAACTCGTCGCAGAAGGCACTGAAGGACTTCACGTTGAGCGTGACGGTGTCCCCCCAGAGATAGAAGAACTCCACGCCAAGCTCGCGGTAGCTGCGCTCGATCTCGTCCACGAGCGATTTCGGACTGCGCTCCCGGAACTTGTGCCCCTGGTGGATCGGCGCGACGCAGAAGTCGCAGGTATACGGGCACCCGCGACTGGTCTCGACAATGACGTAGCGCTTGTTGACGAGCGGCAGCGAGTACCCGTCGAGCGACACGAGATCCCACGCCGGATACGGCATCGCCCCGAACCGCGCGAAGCTCCCATGCGCACGGTGGACCACGACCGCCCCGCCGGCCGACGGACGCCAGGTCAGGCTGGGCACCTCGGTAAGCTGGGCGACGGAGGGCAGCGTCGCGAGCTGGACGATACCGTCCTCGGGCTCGCCGACGAACATGCCGTCCACCTCCGGCACGCGCGCCATGGACTCCGCCGCGGCAGTGGACGCGTGCGGACCGAAGCAGAAGATCGGTGCGCCGTACCTCGCCTTGAGCCGCGCCATGGCGGCCACGTCGGCGTCGAGCGTGGGGGTGGTGCTCGGAAAAATGATGAGCGTCGGGACGAATCCGTCACGCCCCAGCCGCGCGATGACCTCGTCGATGGAGACACGCTCGGCGGTCGCATCGATCAGGCGGACCTCACAGCCCGCCTCGCGGAGGAGCGAGGCCGCGAGCGCCAGGGTGTACGGAGGCTTGGTCGTGCCGAGCACGTCCTCGCGCTCCTGGCAGCGACCCTGACGCGTGAACGCGACCCCATTGATGAGGGGCGGATTGATGAGCAGCGTATGCCGCCCGAGCATGGGCGTAGACATCATCGGACCACTGTCAGCGGAATGGCGCGGCGCGCAGGACGCGGGATGCCGGCGCCAAAAGGTTCAGCGAGCGGAACAGGGGAGAGCTCGACCTTGCAGCACCGCCGGCAGACCGGGAAGATGCCGTTCTCGACGAGCCGCCGCCGCATGTCCACGTAGCGCTCGCCGTTCCAGATCTCCTCGAGCGACGACTCGGCCAGATCGCCCACCTCGACCCGGATGAACGGGCAGAAGTACATCTTGCCGGAGAACGACACGCGGGCGTGGAGGAAGGGATACAGGCAGCGCCCTTCGAGCTTCGCCCCCGGGGTGTAGTAGTTGTCGATCAGTTGCGGGTGCACCTTCGGGCGGAAGTCGAACAGGATGTTCCGCTCGCGGCACTTCTCCTCGAGCGCGGCGACCTTGCGCCGGACGATCTCGATATCCAGCCCGGGGTCGGTCGTCACGAACGTGGCAATCGTCGACGCATCGGCCGCGCCGATGAGCCGCACGGTCTCGGCGACCTCGTCCGGCGTACTGAACATCAGGTGGTTGAGCCCGATCGCATCGACGCCCAACTCCCCGGCGACTTCGACCATCTGATCCAGCGCGTCGAGGCTCTCGTGCGCGACGGTCGTGTTGATGCTGACGCGCAGCGGCGCATGCTTGCGCTTCGCCGCCGCCTGCAGCCGCCTGAGCCCCTCGCACGTGCGCGCGAAGGTGCCCTTGAGCCCCCGCGCGACGTCGTGAATCTCTCCAGGCCCGTCAATCGATACGCTGATGTGCTTCAGGAAGCCCGCCGCCGCGAGGTCCGCCAGCGCCTCGGCACGCTCCTCGGTGATGATGGTGCCGTTGGTCGTCAGATACCCGCAGGCATAGCCTTTCTCGCGGAAGAGATCGAGGACGGACATGATGTCCTTCCGCATGAAGATCTCCCCGCCGGTCAGGCTCACCTGCAGGCCGGGCGTGTCGGGAAACGCCTTCCGCAGCGCCTCGAGCGACATCTCCTCGCGCCATTCCCCCTCGATGTTCAACAGGTCGCCGACGTAGCAGAACTCACAATGCAGATTGCACCGCATCGTCGCTTCATACACCGCCCCGAGCGGCAGACGGTCGGCGCGCCCGGTCTTCTCCGCGAGGAAGCGGCTGATGCGATGCTCGTACCGGTGGCGGCGATAGCGCGCCCACGCATGGCGCGCGAGCGGGAGCGCACGCGCGCGCGTGGCTATCGACTCGCGCAGCTTCGCGACAGACGCGCGCAGCGCGCCACGCGCGGGCTCCGCCGCGCGAGTGTCGTCTACCGTGTCACGAGCCACTGCCATCGAGCTGCCAGATCTCCAGCGGCGGACCGGGACGCTCGAGCGCCTCGTCTATCCGCGCATCCGTGTTGTGAAGGAAGGGGTCGACCCGCGTCCGCTCGGACTCGGTCGCCCGGGGTCGATACGGAGAGAACACCGCACGCAGACGTCCCTCGCGTGCGAGCGCGTCCACGAATGGAATGACCTCCGGATCCAATCTATTGTATCGCTTGAAGACGACGAATGCCACGCCGAGCCGCCTGAGCTCCGTCAGCCCCTGGGGACCCCCCAGCTCGGCAGGGTCCACATAGATCTTGTCCACGTCGAGTCCACCACGGCCGAGGTAGATCACGCGATAGGCAGGGGTCGGATACGGATTCAGGCCGAGCTGCAACTGGAACTTGGTCGAGGCCGCCTCCGGGCTGCCGAGATGCCGCGTCAGCGCCTCCACGAGCCCCTCACGCGACGGGGGGAGCGGCGCAGAATACGGCTGCACGAGAATGGTTGTGCCGGCCGGAATGGTCCGCTCGATGTACTCGAGTGCCAGCGTTCGCGTGTCGGCCTGCCGGATGAACAGGTCGGTGCGCACGCTGGTGACAGCGCCGGGGAGCGCGCACGCGGCGACGACTGACCAGAACATCCAGGCTCTGGCGCGAAGCCGGTCGGCCGCCCGCCCGATCGCCCACGCCGCGAAGAGGACGACAAACGGCAGCACGGGGTTGAGGTATCGGCTGGCCGGAACGGTGTTGCTGATGAACGCGAAGAACGGCAGGGGGAACGCGAGCAGCAGCACGGCCCTCGTCGGAATGGACACCAGCATCCACAGAGCGCCCACGGCACCCAGCAGGACCACGGGTGCGCTCATCGCCTCGCGGCCGAGGATCTCGAGATACCGTAGCGCCGGGGCAAAGGCTCCGGACGCGACGGCGCGATCGAGGACGATGGCCCGGTTCGCGGTGATGTCGCGCCACGCGGTGAGCGGCTCCAGCGCCAGGAACGGGGAGAGCGCGAAGAACACGACCGCCGAGCAGGCACCCGCGACCACCAGCTCGCGCAGCACTCTCGCCCATCCCTCGAACCGCCAGGCCTGCACGCAGCTCCATGCGAGCGGGAGCGCCAGGAAGACGCAGTAGTAGTGGGTAGAGAACGCAGCGCCGCAGGCCGCGCCCGCGATGGCCACGTCGCGGCGTCGAGGCCCGCTGTCGCGCGGCGCCGGCCAGACCCGCACGATCGCGACGTAGGCAGAGACGACGAGCAGTGTGGCAAAGACGTCGTGCTTGACGTAGTG
>JANPJN010000153.1:0-11262 GCA_031425515.1 Acidobacteriota bacterium
CTATCTCGCGAGCCGGGGCATCGGCGCGGACCGGCTGCGCACGGTCAGCTACGGCGAGGAACGGCCGAAGCACGACAACGCCCGCGAGGAAACGCGTCGCCTCAATCGCCGCGCCGCCCTCGTCGTCCGCATGACGCGGTAGACGAAGCCCGTCATCGTCTCGCAGACTCTCCACAGGGCCGGCGCTCACACGAGCGCCGGCCCTGTGCTCGTACAGGGGGTCTGCGGCGGAGGCGCCAAATCGATCTGCTATCCTCTGGCGAATGGTCATCAAGGCGTCGGCGGCGTCGGAAATCCGTGAGCTGATCGACGCGCTCGGGGGTCCTGACGCCGTGGCGAAGGAAGTGGCCATCGGACGCCTCGGGATCATCGGGGCCCGCGCGGTGGACCGGCTCCTGGCCGCCTATCGGACCGCGGACGCGCGCGAGATCAGGATCTCGGTGCTGCGGGCCCTGGAGGCCACCGGCGATCCACGCACCCTGACGATCGCACGGCAGGGCCTTCACGAGGGTGGGGATCTCGCGTGCGCCGCCGTGGCGGCGATCGCGCCGATGCTCGATGGACCTCACGCGCCCGCCGCGACCGAGGCGCTCGATGCGCTGGTGGAAGCGGCGCTGGATACCTCGCTCGAACGCCGCGTGCGCCTGGCCGCCTGTCAGGCCGTCCAGCATGTGCCGCAGGTGTGGGAACGCGTGGCGGAGAGACTGCGGGAGGAGCCGGATACCGTCCTCGCCGCAGGTGCCGATGCCCTCTCCCGCGACCGCGCGGCGGCCGACGCCGCGTGGCGGGACGCCCTGGAGGGCCACCTTCCCGAGGATCCCGCTGCCCTCCGCGACGTCGCCTGGTCGCAGGTACCTGGCGCACCCGTGACGGCGCTTCGTACGATGATCGATCGGCTGCGCGCGCAGGAAGCGTCGGTCGCGGAACGCGGACGCCGCGAGGCGTGGCAGGCGGCACGCGGCTCCCTGCACCAGGCGCTCGCGCTGCGCGGGAGCCGGATCGCGGTCTACGATCTCAGGGAAACCCTCGACGCGGCGGACGGACCGCTGCCGGGGTCGTTTCTCGCCGCCCTGCACGTCGTGGGGGATGCCTCGTGCGTGGAGCCGCTGGCGGCTGCGTGGGCGCGGACCCCTGACGCCGAGGCCCGCTGGAAGCATCAGCTTGGCGAAGCCTTCCGCGCCATCACACGTCGCGAGAAGATCACCAGGCGGCACGCGGCCTTCAAACGGATCGCCTCGCGCTGGCCCGACGCCGCGCGTGCGCTGTCAGGCTAGGTGCGCCGCCTCAGTACGACTTCGCGAACCAGGCCTCGATCGACGCAGGCTTGCCGCACCTGACGCAGACGCCGGTCGCGGCCCCCGCCTCCGCGGCGCCCCCGTCCAGTGGCCCGTTCAGTGGCCCGTTGAGAGGAATATTCCGCAGCGTCGCCTGCGTGTCGGCCTTGATCTGCGCCTCGCATTCGCCGCTGCCGCACCAGCCGGCGATGAGAAACCCGGGGCGTCCTTCCATGGCCGTCTTGAATTCATCGTAGGTCGCCACGCGCGCCGTGTGGGCCTCGCGAAACGCCAGGGCCCGCGCGTAGAGCGCCTGCTGGATATCCGCGAGCAGCGCCGTGGCCGCCGTGGCAAGGCCGTCCATGGGGGTCGGGATCTTCTCCCGGGTGTCCCGGCGGACGAGCATCACCTGCGACTTCTCGATATCCTTCGGGCCGATCTCGAGCCGCACGGGCACGCCGCGCATCTCCCACTCCGCGTACTTCCAGCCGGGGCTGTACTCGTCGCGATCGTCGAGCATCACGCGCACGCCGCTGGCGACGAGCGCCGCCTGGATCTCGCGCGCCCGCGGAAGGACGGTCTCCTGCCAGTTGCCACGTGGAATCGGCACGATCACGACCTGATAGGGCGCGATGCGCGGCGGAAGGATCAGGCCGCTGTCGTCGCCGTGCGTCATGATCAGGCCGCCAATGAGCCGGGTCGACATCCCCCACGATGTGGTCCAGACGTGCTGAACGGTCTTGTCGCGTCCCTGGAACTGGATGTCGAACGCCCTGGCGAAATTCTGCCCCAGATTGTGTGACGTGCCCGCCTGCAGGGCGCGGCCGTCGCCCATCAGCGCCTCGATGGAGAACGTCCGCGAGGCGCCGGCAAACTTCTCGCTCTCGCTCTTCTGCCCGTCCACGACCGGCATGGCCAGCTCCGTCTCGACGAATTCCTTGTAGAGCGCAAGGATCTTCATCGTCTCGGCCTGGGCCTCGTCGGCTGTTTCGTGCGCCGTGTGTCCCTCCTGCCAGAGGAACTCGGTGGTGCGCAGGAACGGCCGCGTGACTTTCTCCCAGCGGACGACATTCGCCCACTGATTGATCAGCACAGGCAGATCGCGCCACGACTTGATCCATTTGGCGTACATCGTCCCGATGATGACCTCGGAGGTCGGCCTGATGGCGAGACGCTCCTCGAGATCCTCGTCGCCGCCGCGGGTGACCCAGGCCACCTGCGGCGAGAAGCCCTCCACGTGCTCGGCTTCACGGGTGAGCAGTTTCTCGGGGATGAAGAGCGGGAAGTAGGCGTTGACGTGGCCCGTGGCCTTGAACCGCCGGTCCAGCCCCTGCTGGATGAGCTCCCAGATGGCGTAGCCGTACGGCCGAATCGCCATGCAGCCTTTGACCGGCGTGTAGTCGGCCAGTTCCGCCTTCCGGACGACATCCAGATACCACTTCGAGAAGTCCTCGGACTGCGGCGTGATCTCCGTGACGAGCGCGTCCTTCTTCGGGCCTTGTGATCCCGCGGACTCCTTGCCCCCGCCTCCCTTACGCCCCTGTCCGACCGTCTGCTCCGCCATTACTCTGCAACCTCATCAGCTATCAGCTATCAGCATTCAGCTATCGGCTTCCAGCTTCCAGTTCCCAGCTCACGGCTTCTCACATCTGCCAACTATCAGCTCCCCGGCTTCCGCTGCGCCAGGCGGGCATCGGCCTGCCCTCGCCTCGCTGCCTGCCGGTGGATCTGCTTCCGCTTCGATCGGGGGCTTGGGGCTCAGGCGTCTGGGCTGAGCGTTTCGGTGACGCGCCGCTTCCAGTTTATATCGTCGCGTTCGGGAAAGTCGGCGCGGTAGTGGCCGCCTCGGCTCTCTTCGCGACGCAGGGCGGCGCGGGCGATGAGCCGCCCGACGGTGAGGATGCTCCCCCGCCGCCACTCCTCATCCGAGAGCGTCGCGCCGCGTCTCAGCGCGGCGTCGAAGCCGGCCCACGCAGGCTCCAGCACCCCGAGCGCGCGCTCCAGACCGGCGCGGTCGCGAAAGAGCCCGACCTCGCGCCACATGATGGCCTGGATCTCCGCCGTCCCGACCGCGTCGAACCCCGTAGAACCCTGCGCAACCTCGTCGAACCCCGTAGAACCCGAACCCCGTGGAACCCCGTGGAACCCCGTGGAACCCGAACCCGGTAGAACCCCGTGGAACCCCGTCGAACCCCGCAGAACCTCGTCAGACCCCGCAGATCCCCGCATCGCCAGGCCCGCGCGCGCCCCGAACACCAGCCCCTCGAGCAGCGAGTTGCTGGCCAGGCGGTTCGCGCCGTGCACGCCGGTGCACGCGACTTCGCCGGCGGCGAACAGTCCGGGAATCGTCGTCCGCCCATCGATGTCCGATTGCACGCCACCCATGACGTAGTGCGCCGCGGGCCCGACCGGAATGCGATCGCGCGCGAGGTCGAGCCCTGCGCGGCGGCAGGCGTCGGAGATGAGCGGGAACCGCTCGTGCACGAAGTCCGGATCCAGATCCTCGAGCGACAGGAAGATTGGGGCGCCGGTGCGCTCCGTCTCGCGCACGATCGCCCTGGACACGCGGTCGCGCGACGCCAGATCGCCGGCCGCCTCGTAACGCCGCATGAACGCGTCCCCCTCGGCATTCAGGAGGCGCGCACCTTCGCCGCGCAGCGCCTCGGACAACAGGAAGCGCGGCTGGCCCGGCACGTCGAGGGCGGTCGGATGGAACTGCACGAACTCCAGGTCGGCGACCGCCGCTCCGGCCCGGTAGGCCATGGCGACGCCGTCGCCCGTCGCCACGTGGGGATTGGTGGTCTGGCTGTAGACCTGCCCTGCCCCGCCTGTCGCCAGGAGAACCAGAGGCGCACGCGCGACCGCCGTACCGCCGGCCTCGTTCAGGAACCGGACGCCCGCGCAGCGGCCATCCTCGATCACGAGATCGACCACACGGGCGTGCGCGTGGGTGGCCACGCCGGGCAGCGCCGACGCACGCGCCCACAGCAGCCGGCCAATCTCCCGGCCCGTCGCATCGTGGGCGTGCAGCACGCGCCGCGCGCTGTGCGCGCCCTCGATCGCCAGCGCCGGCATGCCGTCGGCCGCGAGATCGAATCGCGCGCCCCACGCCATCAATTCCGTGACGTAACGCGGACCATCCCCGACCAGCACCCGCACGGCGGCTTCATCGCACAGACCGTCGCCAGCCGCCATCGTGTCCGCGGCGTGCAGCTCGGGAGAATCTCCGGGGCCCACCGCCGCCGCGATGCCCCCCTGCGCGTAGCCGGTGTTGCCTTCCCGGGGCTCGGCCTTCGTCAGCATCAACACCTCGCCGGCCCCCGCCAGCTCGGTGGCCGCGCGCAGCGCGGCGATGCCGCTCCCGACGATGATGAAATCCGCGCGAAGGTCCACGCCGTTGCTGCTATCCTACCATCGCGACTACGATGAGTTTCCCTGCGGCCCCCGACCCGGTGCACCTGAGCGTCCGCACGTCTGCCGGTCGCTATTCCATCGAGATCGCGCCCGACGCAACGCGCCGGCTGGCCGCGGTGCTCGATGCCGCGGACCTTCCCCGCCGCCGCTTCATCGTCTCGAGCCAGACGGTCTGGCGCTTCCACGCCGAACGCCTGCAGGGCCTGACCGGCGAGGAACCGATCCTCCTGCCGGATGGCGAACGCTTCAAGCACGTCGCGACAGTCGGGAAGATTTACGACGCGTTGATCCGCGCCGGAGCCGATCGCGTCAGCGCGATCGTCGCGGTGGGCGGCGGCGTCACCGGCGACATCGCCGGCTTCGCGGCCGCGACCTACCTGCGCGGCATTCCCATCGTGCAGGTCCCGACGACGCTGCTGGCGCAGGTGGACAGTTCAGTGGGCGGCAAGGTGGGGGTCAACCATCCGCTCGGCAAGAATCTCATCGGCGCCTTCTACCCGCCGGCGGCCGTCGTCATCGACCCCGACCTTCTCTCGACGCTTCCACGTCGTGAGTTCCGGGCCGGGCTGTACGAAGTGATCAAGTACGGAGTCATCGCCAGCCGTCCGCTCTTCGACCGGACCTCACGCGACCTCGAAGCGCTCTTCGCGCGGCAGGCATCGGCGCTGCTCCCGGTGATCGCCGAGTCGTGCCGCATCAAGGCGTCGATTGTCGAGCAGGACGAGCGGGAATCGGGGATTCGGCGAACGCTCAACTTCGGGCACACCGCCGGGCACGCGCTCGAAGCGGTCACCAGATACCGGCGCTTCCGCCATGGCGAAGCGGTCGCCTACGGCATGCTCGCGGCCGCCAGGCTGGCGACGACGCGGGGGGTCTTTCCGGAGGAGGACCGCGCGGCGCTGGCGGAGCACATCACGCGGATGGGCCCGCTGCCGGCGGTGGGCGACCTGTCGGCCGCCGAGGTGATCGACGCGACGCGCCGCGACAAGAAGGTCCTGGCCGGGCGTCTCCACTTCGTGCTGCCGACGACAATCGGCGCCACGACGACCGTGACCGACGTCGAGCCGGAGGAATTGCGGGACGCGCTGCTCGCGATCGGGCTGGCGGAGTGACGGGACACTAGTCGATGTGATGCTCTTTGAGCTTCGCGGTCAGCGACTTGTAGCTGATCTGCAGGAGCTCCGCGGCGCGCCCCTTGCTCCCTTCGGCTTCTTTCAGCACCTCTTCGATTTTCAGCTTCTCCACACCGGCAATCGCACGGCGCGTGACGTCGCTCAGCGAGCCGCTCATGTCGACGTGCGCCCAGGGATTGATCGCCTCTTCCTCGGGCAGGTGTTGCACGAAGGAGAGATTCAGGTGCCGCGGGAGGATTGTGTCCCCATCGGCGAGAATGACCGCGCGCTCGATGCAGTTCTGCAGCTCGCGGACGTTGCCCGGCCAGCGGTAAGACTGCAGTTGATCGATGGCGGCTGGCGACAGCGTGAGCCGGGACTTCTTCAGTTCGCGACAGAAGCGGTCCACGAAGGTGTGCGCCAGGAGCGTGATGTCGGACCCGCGCTCGCGCAGCGGCGGCACGGTGATGGGAAACACCGACAGGCGGAAATACAGATCCTCGCGGAAGCGGCGGGCCGCGACCGCGGCCCTGAGCCCCTTGTTCGTCGCCGCCACCAGCCGCACGTCCACCGAGATGAGCGCCGTGCCCCCGACGCGCTCGAACCGGCGCTCCTCGAGCGCCCTCAGGATCTTGGCCTGGAGCGCCATGGGCAGATCGCCGATCTCGTCGAGGAACAGGGTGCCGCGATGCGCCATCTCGAACTTCCCGAGCTTGCGGGTCCCGGCGTCGGTGAAGGCCCCCTTCTCGTATCCGAAGAGCTCGGTCTCGAGCAGATTCTCCGGGATCGCGGCGCAGTTGATCGCGACAAACGGCGACTCGGCGCGTCCGCTCAGCGCGTGCAGGGAGCGGGCGAACAGTTCTTTCCCCGTGCCGCTCTCCCCTTCGAGCAGGACGGTCGTGTCGGTCGAGGCCGCGCGCTGCAGCGACGCAAAGACCTTGCGGAGCGACGGATCGTCGCCAACCAGCTTGGGCGCGCCCCGCCTCACGGCGAGCTCCTCCTTCATCAGGAGGTTCTCGGTCACGAGGCGCCGCTGCTCGAGCGCCCGCCCCACGAGCAGCAGCAGATGGTCGGGATCGACCGGCTTGGCGAGAAAGTCGAGCGCCCCTTCCTTCATCGCCGTCACCGCATCCTCGATGCTCCCGTAGGCCGTCATGACGATCACCGGCACATCGGCGTCGATCTCCTTTGACGCCCGGAGGACCCCGAACCCATCGCCGTCAGGCAGCCGCAGGTCCGACAGCACCAGCGCCGGCTGGGTCTCCTGCATGAGCTTGACGGCCTCAGGCTGATCGCGGGCCTCGAGCACGGCGTGCCCCTGCCGCTCGAGCGCGTGGCGCAGCATCGCCCGAAGCGAGTCCTTGTCCTCGACGAGCAGTATCTGAGCCGGCGCCGGCACGCGGGACGAGATGCTCAGCGGACGACGCCCCGATGGGCCGGGCGCCCATCACTACCTGAAGTGATCATGGGGGGCAGTTTAACAAGAAAGGGTTCTACATTGTTCCCCGCGCTTCGCGCCAGGCGAGCATGCGCACGTGGCGGCGCTCGGGAGGCGGTGGCGCATCGGGGTCTTCGACCGGCGGGGTCGCCACCTGCAGCGACAGTGTCGCCTCCACGCTCCTGTGCGCGCCTGATGGTCCAAAGGCCTCGGCGCGGATCAAGACGATGAGGTTGGAGTCGCGCTGGGGGTCGGCGTCCCGTTCGTCGGGATCGTCGGCCACCCAGATAAGAAGGTAGGCGGTGGGGACGACCAGCCCGGGCAGCAGGTCGCGGAGTGGCGCGCGGCCGGCCAGGCGCCACACGGGTCGATCCGGAAGCGCGCCGAACCTGGCGTCGCTCTCGGCCTGACGCAGCGTCATCAGTCTTGCGAGGTCGAGCCGGGTGCCATCGGGGCTGCGGGGATCGGCCGAGCCGTCCCGCAACCGGCCGGAGACGAAGCCGCCCGGGAGGGACGGCCAGTCGGCCGCCTGCAGTTCGCTGATGGTAGCTTCGAGCGCAGCGTCGGCCGCGTACAGTGCCTCCTGGGCGGCGGCGTGGTTGGCGCTGGTCAGGCTCTCGGACATCACGACCAGGACCAGGGCGGCCACGAGGGTGCCGAGCAGCGCCGTGACGATCAGGGTGGAGAGCAGCGCGCTGCCCCTGCGCCGGGCCGGAACTTCCGTTGGCGCCCCGCTCATCGGAGGCCCGCGTTGCCCATGTTGCGCGGGGCCACGCTGATGGAGATCTGGAGATCGGGGATTAACCGCCCGGCGTCGAGCGATGTGCCCCGATTGGCGAACGCCGCGCCCGCCCCTCGAAATTCCGCGCCCTCGGCTTCGAGGCGGAGCGTGACGTCGATCCGCCGGACGCGCAGGAGGTCCGCGTCGAAGCGTCCGGACGGTCCGCCACACGCCGGACCGTCGGTGAGCTGTGCGGCCATGAGCCGCACGAGCGCGGTGCCACCGAGATCGCCGAGCCTCGGTACCGGGGGCGGGCCGGCGGCGTACGCGCAGTTCGAGCGGCCGGGAGCCGGAGGGGTGGCGCCCGCGGCGGCAGGATCCCCGAAGTACGCGAACCGCAGGTCCACGACGTGATCGACGAGCGGCACGTCGCTCCGATTTCCGTCGTACACCATGAGCCGCCGACCGGGTCTGTCGAGGTGATAGACCCGCTGGACGATCGAGAGCACCTGCGATCCGGCCGCATACGTGCGCGACAGGGGCGCATCCGGCGTGAGGCTGGACGAGGCCGCATCGACCGCCGCCACCGTAAAGACATCGCGCGCGCCGGCGTCGGCGTCTGGCGCGTGCACGAGCAGTCGGTCTCCCGGTCGAAATCCGCAAAGGCCGCCGGACGGGCAACCAGGCAGGCCGGGATCGATGAAGAGCGGATCGCCGGGTGCCGACATCCCGCGCGCCAGCGTTGTCACGGATCCGTCACGAGGCATGTAGACGATCGATGCGCGGTCGTCGGCGTAGGAAAGGTCCGCGTCTGCTCCGGCCGTGCCCGTCCGGGCCGGAAGGACCGGTGCAAACGCATCGATGAGCGGCCCCGGCGCGACGCCGCCGGGCGGGCCGCCGCCGGCGGCCAGCAGGTCGCGGCGAAGCGCCTCGACCGCCACTCGCAGCCGCTGCTGCAGGTCCGCGCGCTCGCCGGCCATGCGAACCACCGTGTGGGTCTCGGCCGCCATGCGCAGCATGACGCCGACGACCGCGATCGTCACCGCCGCGGCGATGAGCAGTTCGACGAGCGCGTATCCTGCCGACGGGCGCGGCCACCGCTTCGGCGTCATGGCCGGCGAGCCTTGAGACTGATCAGGCGCGAGTCGCCTCCCGTCGGAGTGACGACCCTGACCTGGAGCACCAGCAGATTGTCCGGATCCCCGTCGAACGGAGTCACCGACCACCGACGGATGAACGCCGCCTCGTGGCGCGAGGCAGCCCGCGTGCCGCCCGGGCCCAGATAGTCCACGTAGAAGGGCACGTCGGCGTCGAGGGACCCGTCCGGCGCCTGTTGAAGACCGCGGCCTCCGGGCGCCGGCGGATCGGCCGCCAGATCGGTGGACGCATCCGACAGCAGCGCCCCGCCGGGCGCGTGGGCCAAGGTGAGCGACCGCAGTTGCTCCATTCTGTGCGCCGCCAGGACGGCCGCCAGCGTCTGCACGCGCGCGATCCGGTTCCCCCGCTCCGCCAGCGCAAAGACCTGCGCGACCCCCGCCGCCAGCGTCGCCAGCAACCCGGTCGCCACGAGGACTTCCAGCAGGCTGAAGCCCGTCTCCGTCGATGCGCGTCGGCTTTCCACGCCTGGACGGACTGCAAGGCAGCGGCCCCGCGTGGTATCGAAGAATTTCCGGCCGCAAACGCGCCGAACGATTCGCAAGGCTCTCGGGAGTCGGCAGGATCAGCAGCGCGACCGGCACGGGGGCATCGCAGAAGCTGCGATCGGGGAGGTCAGACGGCCGGCAGACGGCTGGCGGAGCGCGGGGCGTCGGCCTCGCCGGTAAAGAGCCGCTCGAGCGCCACGGCAAGCGCGCTGGCGTCGAGACGTCCGGCCTCGAGACGCGGCGTCGCAGCCGCATCGAACGAGTCCGCGACCGGGCGGCTCTCGCAGGTCAACCCCCAGGCGCAGGCGTGCCGGACAGCGGCGGCCGATGTCCGGTCCAGCGCGCCGTACGGGAAGGCCAGCGCATCGACCGAGTGCCCCGTGAGCGCGCGCAGGGTCAGACGACACTCCTCGATCTCGGTCAGCATCACAGCCGCCGGCTGATCGGGAAGCGACACGTGGTTCACCGTGTGTGCACCGATCGTCATGCCGGGCCGTCGCGCCAGCTCCCGGATCTCGTCGGCGACCATCGGACGTCGCACCAGACTCGTCGCCTGCCTCTGCCCGCTCCACGCCATCAGCGCATCCACCACGTCATCACGCTCGGCCAGAGAGGCATGCACCAGCACGTCGTGCAGCGTACGCTGCGTGGACGCTCGATCCGCCGGTGTGGCGGTCGGCAGGGCCCGCGACGATCCTCCGTGCCTGACGCCGAAGACGGCCGGGATGTCGGCGTCCGGCCCGAGGATCCGCTCGAGCATGTCCCACCAGTACTCGCCGGGCGTGTCGATCCAGCGCGTCGTGAGAAAGAAGGTCGCCGGCACGCCGTGGCGTTCCAGCAGCGGCGCCGCCGCCGTCAAGTTATCCACATACCCATCGTCGAACGTCAGTGCCACGGCGCGTTCCGGAAGCTGCGCCGGCGGAGTGCCGAGCATCTCGTCGAGGGGCACCACGGTGCACGTCCGATGCAGCACCTCCAGATGGCGCGTGAATTCCTCCGGAGAGATTGAGAGTCCCTGCGGATCGTGCGCGGCGTCCACCCGGTGATAGAGCAGAACGACCCCGCGCGGCGTGGATCGCGGAGGGCCTCCGCCCTTCCGCGCCCGGATGCCGGTGAGTGCGGGAAAGTACGGGTCGGCCTGCGCGTATTCAGCGTCGGTCAGCTCGCCGGCGCCCAGCCCCTGAAGAAAGGCGGTGTTGGTCAGCACGTTGCCGAACACGTCGCTCGTCGTCTGCGACCGACCGAACGTCGTCTCGATCAGATGCCGGGCCCCCGCGGGCGTCAGGCGCCAGAAGTCGCCGTCCTGGCCGTACTCGAGGCAGACCCGGCTCGCGGCCGGAAAGGTCGCGAGCAGCACGCCGCCAGGGCGCAGCACGCGGTAGCACTCGGCGAGCGCCGTGCCCATGTCGTCCACGACGTGAAGGGTCTGCGTCAGGATGATGCAGTCGAAGCTGTCCGCGGCGAGAGTGGGGGCGTGTCGCAGGTCGGCAATGACCGTCGCCCGCGGGTTCGAGGCGTCGATGTCGAGCACGTGGGACGCCGAGACGCGCGGGCCGCCGCAGGCCCTGGTGAAGTCGTTTTCCTGAATCTCGAGGACGGAGCCTCGGACATCCGACGAGTGATCCGCCAGGAACGTCTCGATGTAGCGGCGATCGATCGG
>JANPJN010000154.1:0-6297 GCA_031425515.1 Acidobacteriota bacterium
ACCCGCTACGGCGGGAACGCGCGGGATCGCGGCGACCTGACCGACGTTCAGACGTCCGTCCGCCGCGCGGTCCGTCTTGCGGGGCAGCTCAGCGCCCTCGGCTCCGCCGCCCCGCCACGGCCGGCGGATGTGGACATCGCACAGATCCTGGCCGGCGTGCACCGCCGCCTGCGCGGCCTGCTGCCCGAGGGCATCTCCCTCCGCTGCGACATCGACCATCGTCCCGCCGCCGTCCACCTGGATTCCGGCGAGGTCGAGCAGGCGCTGCTGAACCTGGTGCTCAACGCCCAACGGACGGTCGCGCGCGGCAGCGTTCGTCTCGACATCCCCCGCGATCCCGGCGCGCCGCGCGACATCGTCAGCGTGCGGATCCTGGCATCGGGCACCCGCATGCCGGATCTGCTCGACGGCGACGCCTCCGCCTTCGGCATCCTTCGAGGCAACGGCGGCACGCTCACGGTCGATCGGACGGCGTCCAGCGTCGAGTTCATCGTGTCGTTCAGGGCCTCGGGTCCTCCTGTGACCGCCGATCCGGCACAGCTTCTCTTCTTCACGGACGCCAGTGTTCCGGCGACGCCCGTGCATGCGGACGGATCGGACGTGAGCTTCGCTTCGGAGGTGATGCCATGACGGAACGTGCCTGGACGACCTACCGAGTTGCCTCGCCCTCCGAGCGCACGCTCGGGCTCGTCGTCGATCGGATCAAGACCCAGTACGGCGAGGCGCCGGCGCTGGCGCTCACGCCGCGGCAGGCCGCCCGGCTGCTGGAGCTCGACGAGCGCGTATGCGAGGGGCTGCTCGAAGGGCTCGTCGCCTCGGAGTTTCTCTACCGCGGCCCTGCCGGTCGATTCTACTGTTCCCACATCATCTGAGTGCCGTCGGCGGCCCGGCCATGTCACACTGCTGACTGGCCGTCCGGCGCGCGCCGCACCACCTCGACGCCCGCGACGGCCCCGGCCTGGCAGCTGGCGGGCCGCACTTTGCACGGGCTGGGCGTCGAACGGGGGCGAATGATGTCGAACAGGGGCCGATGGATCGCGGGTGGAGGAGCGCTGGCGGGGCTCGCGGCCGCGGCTGTGACGCTGCGCGCGGCGACCGGTCGGTGGCACCGGCGGACCGCCGAGCTCGTCCACCGGATCGTTGCCGCCCCGCCCCGGCCCGACCGGGCGATCCCGGGAGAGCACTCCGATACGCTCCCCGAACCAGTCCAGCGCTACCTGTCTGGCGTCATGACCGGCGGACGCCGGCGCATCCGCGCCGCGAGGTTGTCGTCGGCAGGCACGTTCCGGCAGATCACGTCAGGCAGCCCTGCCGCCCCGGACAGCGGCTGGTTCGCCTTCACCGCCACCCAGACCTTCACCGTCGATCCTCCCGCGTTCGTCTGGGCCGCTACGATGAACATGCGCCCGTTCGTCAAGGTGTACGTCCGCGACACGTACATGGACGGACACGCGTCCATGCAGGGGTCGGCGCTCGGGCTCGTGCCCGTCGTCAATGCCGCGGGGGCTCCGGAGCTGACGGCCGGCGCCCTGATGCGCTATCTCGCCGAAGCGCCGTGGGTGCCTGATGCCCTCCAGCCGAGCGCGAGGCTCCGGTGGTCCCCCATCGATGCCACGCACGCGCGGGCCACGCTCACCGATGCGGGCACCACGGTGTCCGTCGTCTTCGAGTTCAGCTCCTCGGGCGACATCGTCGGTGTCGCCGCCCAGCGCCACCGTGCCACCGATCGAGGCTACGAGATCTCCCCGTGGGAGGGACGGTTCTGGCAGCACGAAGTGCGGGGCGGCATCAGGATTCCCACGAGGGGGGAGATTGCCTGGACACTGGACGCCGTGTCGCAGCCCTACTGGCGTGGAGAGATCCTCGGCGCCGACTACGACTTCATGCCGCCGGCCGTGTCGTAAAACGTTCCCACCCCGTCCTTTCAGGAGTTGTTGTGATCCGATTGCTCTGTACGCTGCTGCTCGCACTTGCCGCCGCCGGTCATGCGTCCGCCCAGGACCGCACCGCGCCGGTCTATGTGACCCTGTGGTTCGACACGGAGGACTACATCCTCCCGCAGGACGACGATGCGACGTTGAGGCTGGCGGAGATGTTGACGCGGCTGCAGGTGCCGGCGACGTTCAAGGTGGTCGGGGAGAAGGCGAGAGTGCTCGAGCAGCGTCGGCGCGGCGACGTCATTGCCGCGCTGAAGAAGCACGACATCGGCTATCACTCCGATACGCACAGCCAGCAGCCAACCGTGGCCGTGTATCTCCAGAACGCGGGTTGGGACGAGGGGCGCGCCGAGTTCCAGCGGCGCGAGATGTCCGGCGTGCGCGACCTGACGCGCATCTTCGGCACGATCCCGTCGTCGTATGGCCAGCCGGGCAGCGCGTGGGCTCCGCAGACCTACCCGGCGCTGCGCGCGATGGGCATCGACATGTATCTGGACGAGGCCGATCACGTCGGGATCGACGATCGCCCGTTTTACTACGGCGGAATGCTGAACGTGTTTCGGATGCGGTCGAACCGCACGCGGATGGATCTGGATGGAGGCGGCAGTCTGGAGGCGGGCCGGGCCGCCTTCACGAAGATACGGGAACGGCTGCGGGGTGAGGGGGGCGGCACGATCAGCATCTACTACCACCCGAACGAATGGGTGCAGACCGAGTTCTGGGACGGCGTGAACTTCAAGGCGGGCGCCAATCCTCCGCGCGAGGCGTGGAAGCAGCCGGGGATCCGGCCGGCTGCCGAAACCGAAAAGGCGTTCGCGGACTTCGAGCAGTACGTCGGGTTCCTGAAGGCGCAGCCCGGCGTTCGGTTCGTGACCGCGACGGAGTTGAAGGCCATCTACCGCGACACCGCCATGACGCGGAGCTTCGGGCGGGACGACCTCCTGACGCTCGCGCGCAACGTGCGGACGGAGATCGGCTTTCAGCGCTTCGAGGGCTATGCGCTGTCGGCGGCCGATATCTTCGGTCTCCTGACGCAGGCTGCCGCAGGGGTTGAGGGAAAGGACGCCTGGCCTTCCGCGGTGAAGGTCATGCCGCTCGACGGCCCGTCGCGCGCATACGTACCGGCGAACGGGGGCCGCGCGTCTTCGACGTTCAGCCGCGGCGACTTCGCGCGGGCCGTGCGCGACACCGCGAGCTCGCTCCGGACGTCCCGGCGCATGCCCGACGAGGTGTGGATCGGTGCCGAGAGTCTGTCGCCGGCCGACTATCTCGCGACGCTCGCCGGATTCGTCGAATCGATGGGTGCCGGCACGGCGGCTGCCGCTGTCGAGCGACGCCAGGGCCGGTTCACGGCCGACCGCTACGTCGCCGAGGATTCCGCCAGGCTCTGGGGCTGGCCGATCTTTCCCGAGGGCTTCCATGCGCCGCGCATCATGGAGATGGCGCGGCTGCAGGCGTGGACGCTGAAGCCGGCCGTCGCCACGCGTCCTCAGAACTGATAGACGTAGAACGCGCCCGGAAGCTCGGCGTTGGTCGCCGGCTTCGTCATCGTCGGCGAGTGGCCGAAGGCGTAGACGAAACGCGGGTTGGCCACGAAACACGCCGCGCGCCAGCCGGTGAATCGCGCGAGCGCGCGACCGATGCCGGCGTACAACTCGAGCAGTTCCTCCCCGGCGGCGTCCCCGCCGAGCCGTACGCCGTACGGCGGGTTGAAGCAGAACACGCCTGCGTTGGTCCCCTCGGCCAGCGGCAGGAGCGCCGCGACGGCGTCCGGCGTCAGTGTGCGGACATCGTGCTGACCGACGACAATCGTCCGGTCGTGCGCGGGGCCCGTGAGGCCTGCCGCCCGCAGGTTGCCGACCATGGCGGGAATGCGCTCCTGATCGATGTCGAGCGCCAGGATGCGCGGGACGGTGCCGGGGAACAGGTCCGGCGCCTCGTCTGGCAGTCCGTCGAAGGCGGCCAGACTGCGGAACGGCAGTTCGGCGGGCTGCCGAATCGCGGCGCCGGTGGCGAGGCCCGCAGCTTCGATGGGAATCGTGGCGCCGCCCGCCATCGGATCCACCAGCGGCTCGACGCGCGCGTCCCACCGCGACAGCATGATGAGCTGCGCCGCCATGGTTTCCCGCAGCGGCGCGGGCCCTGCGGCGACGCGCGCGCCCCGCCGATGCCGTGCCCCGAGGCCAATATCGATCCCCACCAGGGTGCGGCGATGCTCGGGAGTGCCCGCGCGCCGCGCCACGAACACGACGTCGGGCGCGTCGGCGTCCACGTCGGCCGCGACGCCCCGCGATGCCAGCGCCTCGATGATGGCGTTCTTGACGACGCCGCGGAGCTGGAGCGGGGAGGCCTCGAAGTCGTGCGCCGAGCCGAGGTCCACCGAGAAGCGCAGCCGCGCGGCAGCCGGGAGCCGGTCGTCGTCTCGAAGGGCCGGCAGCAGTTCCTCGAAGAGCGGCTCGAGTCGGGTGGCCGTGCTGGAGAAGAGGTCCCAGGTGATCCGGGAGGACGTCCGGTGGTAGCAGGCGGCGACCCAGGCCATGCGGGCGTCGAACGGATAGAGCAGCGTGGACTCGCCGTCGCGGGCCGGTCGCGGCACGCGCACGTCGAACGGCGATCGCATCACGAGGCGTTTGAACTCCGCCTCCATGACGCGGTTGGCGCCTCCCGATCCGGTCAGCCGAAGCTCGTGGCAGCGCATGCGCACCGGCATTCTACGGCGCGCGGCCCATGCGTTACCATCACCGCATGCTGAACTACATCTGGTTCGGTCTGATGGCGATCGCGCTCGTGGTCGCGGCGTTCAACGGCACGGCGGACGCGGTCACGCGCGGCGCGATGGACTCCGCGTCCACCGCCGTGCAGATCGCGATCGGGCTCATCGGAATCATGACGCTCTGGCTCGGGATCATGCGCGTGGCGGAAGCCGCCGGCCTCGTCTCGCTGCTCGGCCGGGCGCTGCGGCCGCTGCTCCGGCGCCTGTTCCCGGACGTGCCCGCCGAACATCCGGCCGCCGGGGCCATCGTGGTCGCGGTCGCGGCGAACATGCTCGGCCTCAACAACGCGGCCACGCCGCTCGGCATCAAGGCGATGGAGGAGCTCCAGGCGCTCAACCCGGAGAAGGACACCGTCACCAACTCGATGGTCACGTTCCTCGCGATGACGACCTCCGGCGTGCAGCTGATCCCGGCGACGATGATCGGGGTGCTGGCGGCGGCCGGGTCCCAGCAGCCGACGTCCATCATTGCGCCGTCGATCATCGCCACGTTCGCCGGGACGGTCGCGGCCGTCGTTGCCGCGAAGCTGCTGCAGCGCGTGTATCCGCAGGCACGCCCTGCCGTGGCGGGAGCGGCCGAATGATCCGGGCGGCGCTCGACGCCGTGTCGCTCTGGGCGATTCCGGTGATGCTCGTCGGCATCCCGTTCATCGGCCTGCTGCGTGGCGTGAAGGTGTACGACGTCTTCATCGAGGGGGCGACGGAGGGCTTTCAGGTCGCCGTGCGCATCATTCCGTTTCTCGTGGGGATTCTCGTGGCGATCGGCATGTTCCGCGGGTCGGGGGCGATGGATCTCCTGATTGCGGGGCTGCGGCCGGTGATGAGCGCGACGGGGTTTCCCGCCGAGCTGTTTCCGCTCGCGGTCCTGCGGTCGCTCACCGGGAGCGGTTCGCTCGCGTTCGCGACCGACGTGATCAAGACCCACGGCGCCGATTCCGTCATCGCGCGCACGGCCGCGACGATGTATGGGTCGTCCGAGACGACGTTCTATGTGCTCGCGGTGTATGCGGGCGCGGTGGGGGTGCGCCGGACCCGGCATGCGGTCCCCGCGGCGCTCGTCGGCGACGTCGTCGCGGCGATTGCGGCGGTCGCCGTCTGCGCGTGGATGTTCTGAAGCTCGTCAAGCAGGACGCGCACGGGCGAATGGCGGCTCCTTCGCCGGTTCCAGCGCGGCGACGGCCATATCCCTGCTGACCGTCGAGAAATCGTCGAGGAACGCAGAAAGCGGCTGCCCCGCTTCGAGATAGTCGAGCAGCGTTTGGAAGGGGACCCGCGTGCCGCTCCTCGATGCGCCAAAACAACTTGGTCAGAAGACACTTGACGGCATACACTGTGTGGTATACAGTGTTCAGCAGACAGTATGAGTGCAGCCGACCCGGTGGACTCGCAGGTCTTCGACAACCTCCGTCTGGAGCTCAGACGAGGCTGCCTGATCGTCGCCACCCTCGCCGCGCTGCGCGCCGAGCAGTACGGCTACACCCTGCGCAAGGCGCTGGCCGAGCACGGCCTGGCGGTGGACGAGAGCACGCTCTACCCGCTGTTGCGCCGGCTGGAGACGCAGGGGCTGCTGGTGAGTGAATGGCGGGA
>JANPJN010000155.1:0-30276 GCA_031425515.1 Acidobacteriota bacterium
AGATACACGAGCGACCCGTTGAACGTGTGCGGAATGTCCTGCGGGTTCGTGCCGTACTCGGTGTTGTAGTCGAATGTGTTCTGCGTCGTTGCCGCTTCGTTGGACCCCTGCGTGGTGCCGCGGTTGCGCGAGAACTGATACTGCAGGCCGCCGCTGAGCCCACCGCGGAAGCGCCGGGTCGCGCTGAGCTGCAGCGCGTCGTAGGTCGCTTCGCCGCAGCCGGCGAGCGCCTTGCCGTTGATCGTCAGGCCGTCCACGCACCCGGACGTCTTGTAGTCGATCTGGCCGTAGGTCGGGACCAGCCGCGTCCGCGTGTTGAAGTCGAGCGTGTTGGCCACGCCCCGCAGGAACATGTCGCGCCCCTGGCTGCCGGTGTAGCCGACCGTCAGGTTGATCTCGCCGGGCAGCTCGCGCGACGCGCTCACGCCATACTGGATGTTGTATTCGTCGGGCCGCTCGTGGGTGTAGCCGCGGATCGACAGCAGGTTGCCGAGGTTGGTGCCAGTGAACGGATACGCGAGGCCGTTGTTCGGCACGTCCGCCGTCTGCGCCCGGCGCCGCTCGATATAGTTCTCGATCGGCTGGATGCGGTCTTCGAACTGCCCGGGCCCGTAGAACAGCCCGAACCCGGCCCGCACCACGGTCTTGTCGTTCACCTGGTAGGCCGCCGACAGGCGCGGGGCGAAGTTGTTCCGGTCCGCGTCGTAGAAGTTATCGGGGTCGGTGGCGAAGGCGTTGTCCTCGATGAAGAAGGGCTTCGCCAGCCCGTTGGCTTCCCGGACGACGGAGTAGAAGTCGTAGCGCAGCCCCATCTCCAGGGTCAGCTTGCTGCTGGCGCGCCAGGAGTCCTGGGCGAATCCCACCAGGTAGAACTGACGCGGCGAGAACACCGGCGAATCGAGCGCGACCTGCACCGCCGCGGGACGGTTGTCGATGAAGTCGTTCACGCTGTTGTAGGTGATCTCGGTGCTGCCGAGGAACTGGAAGTCGCCGCGGATGCGGCGGTATTCCCCGCCCACCTTGAAGGTATGCGACCCCTGCGTCATCGTCAGCGTGTCGCTGAACGACAGCGAGTCCGGGGTGAACCGCGAGCCGACGGTGGAGGAGGCGCTGCTCGCGCGGATGAGGAGGCCGCTTCTCGCGATACCCGTCGTGCCCCGCGCATCGATGGAGGACGAGGTCACGGTGCCCGAGAGCGACACGCCGACCGGGTCGTAGCCCGGCGTCGCACCGAACGCGAGGGCGCTCGTCTTCGGCGAGTTGAAGCCGACCTTCGCCTCGTTGACGACGCGGCGTCCGAGCACCGACTGCACGTTCAGCACGCCGTTCTGCGGGGTCTGCTCGGCGCGGACGCGGCGCGCGGTCACGGTCCGATCCGGTGTGTCGACATCCCCCTGGCTGCGCAGGTAGCGGACGTAGAACGAGTGCGAGTCGCTGAACCGATGGTCCACGCGCAGCGACAGCGCCTTCTCGTCCTGACGCGCTTCGGTCTGGTTCGTGGCGAGCGACAGCAGCGGATTGGCCGTCGCCGTCGTCCCCAGCGGGAATCCCCCGAGGAGCGCAGCGACCGCCTGCGTGCGCGCGGGGCTCTGGCCGGCGCCGCTGCCGAGGGGCTCTCCGGCGAGGATGCGGCGGCGCGCCTCGTCACTCGGGACAGCTTCGGTGAAGGTCAGGCCCGTGGTCTGGTCGAGCCCCTCGAAGCTGACGAAGAAGAACGAGCGGTTCTGCCGGAGCGGCCCGCCGAGCGACCCGCCGAACTGGTTCACCGACAGGTCCTGCTTCCGGTTGTCGTACTTGTTGGCCGCGTCGAGGGCGTCGTTCCGGATGTAGTCGAAGGCCGATCCCCGGAACGCGTTGCTGCCCCCCTTGCTGATGACCGTGATGTTGCCGCCCGATCCGAGGCCGCTTTCCGCGGGCGCCAGGCCCGAGTTGACCCGGAACTCCGACACCGACTCCATCGACGTCTGCAGGCGGAACTGCGAGCCCGTCGCGTTGAGGTAGCCGGGGCTGGCGTCCCAGACGTAGGTGCCGTCCACGCCGTCGTAGTTCAGGTAGTTCTGCTGGTTCGATTTGCCGTTGAAGCGCACGCTCGCCCATCCGCCGTTGCCGTCGCTCGTCGCGCCGGTCGCGAGCGTCATCAGGTTGGCGAAGTTGCGGCCGTTCACCGGGAGCTGTGCGATCTCGACCGGCGAGACGTTGACGCCGATCCGGGCCGACGAGAGCTCCACTTCGCCTGCCGCGGATCCGGTGACGGTCACGGCCTCCTGCAGCGAGGCAATCGGCAGGTTGAACTCGGTCGATCCGATCTGCGCGGTCGCCAGCACGATGTCGCGCTTCTGGACCGCGAACCCCTCGAGCTGCGCCTCCACCGTGTAGGGCCCCGGCGCGAGGTTGGTGATGATGAAGGCGCCGTCGCCGCCGGCGACGGCGGTGCGGACGGCCCCCGTGTCCTTCGACGTGGCCGTCACCGTGGCGCCGGGCAGCGCCGCCTTGCTCGCATCGAAGATGTACCCCACGATGCGGGACTCGGTCTGCTGCGCGCGGGCCGTGGCCCCGACGCCCAGGACCGCGCCGGCCAGGACGACGACGAGTGCTGTTCTGTGCGAGATCGAAATCATGTGCTCCTCAGTTATGTGCGTTCACGCGGTGTTCAGTTCTCCCGCGCGCTTCAACAATACGGACCGGGTGTGACCGTGACGTAACGCCGTTGTCACGCGTGGGTTAAATCCGCCCCGCACATGTGCGGATCGCCCGTTCACCGCCGATACTGTGGGCGCCTGGTGACGGCGGCGTGTAACAGCCGCGTAAACATCACGGACTGGAGCGGTTCATGCACGCGCCCGCAGAGCGTGATCGGGCGTTTTCGAGTGGGAAATGGGCCTGAAGGAATCTGCTAAGATGGCCCGCGGGGGATGCCGTGCGCTTCAGACTGATACCGAAGGAAGAGCGGTTCTACGACGATTTCGTGTCGATGGCCGAAGAGATTCGTCGCGGCGCCACGATGCTCGAAGAGATGCTCACGCCGGAGTGTCCGCTCTGGGACAAGGCCGAGGAGATCAAGGAGATCGAGCACAAGTGTGATTTCCTCACGCACGAGATCATCCAGCGGCTGCATCGCACCTTCGTGACCCCCCTCGATCGCGAAGACATCTTCGCGCTCGCCCGGTCGCTCGACGACGTCATGGACGCCATCGATGCGACGGCGACCATCGTGCAGCTCTATCAGATTTCCACGGTGCGTCAGGGGGCGCGCGACCTCGCCCACATGATCAAGGCGTCGGCCGAGCAGGTGGTGGTGGCGACCAAGGCGCTCGAGCGCAAGCAGGGCGTCGCCGAGCCCGCGGTCGAGATCAACCGGCTCGAGAACGAGGCCGACCGCATGCATCAGCACGCCGTCCGGCTCCTGTTCGCGGAAGAGCGGGACCCGGTGCAGATCATGAAGTGGAAGGAGATCTTCGATTTCCTCGAAGAGGCCACCGACCGCTGCGAGGACGTCGCCAACGTGCTCGAGGGCGTCGTCGTCAAGCACGCCTAGCGGATGGACGCCAATCTCGCCGCCGTCATCGGGCTCATCTTCGTCGCGCTGGTCTTCGATTACATCAACGGGTTCCACGACGCGGCGAACTCGATCGCCACGGTGGTTTCGACGCGCGTCCTGTCGCCGGGCAAGGCGGTCGTCTGGGCCGCCAGCTTCAACTTCATCGCCGCCTTCACCTTTGGCACCGCCGTCGCGAAAACGGTGGGCGCCGGCCTCGTCGACATCCACATCGTCTCCTTCGCGGTCATCTTCGCGGCGCTCATCGGCGCCATCGTGTGGGACCTGATCACCTGGTACTACGGGCTGCCCACGAGCTCCTCGCACGCCCTCATCGGCGGCTATGCGGGGGCGGCGGTGTCGAAGGCGGGGATGAGCGCGATCATCCTGTCCGGCTGGACCAAGACGCTCATCTTCATCGTCCTGGCGCCGCTCATCGGCATGTCGCTGGGGTTCCTGATCATGCTCGCCACGCTGTGGATCTTCAAAGGCTTCGCGCCGGCGCGCGTGGACCGCTGGTTCCGGCGGCTCCAGCTGTTGTCGGCGGCTGCGTACAGCCTGGGCCACGGCGGCAACGACGCGCAGAAGACGATGGGGATCATCGCGGGGGTCCTCGTGGCCGGCGGGTACCTGCAGCTTGTCGACGGCCAGTTGCCGATTCCCTTCTGGGTCGTGATGGCGGCGCACGCGGCCATCTCGCTGGGAACACTGTCGGGCGGCTGGCGGATCATTCACACGATGGGCTCGAAGATCACGAAGCTCCAGCCGGTCGGCGGGTTCGCCGCCGAGACCGCCGGCGCCGTCTCGCTGTTCACCGCCACGCACCTCGGCATCCCCGTCAGCACGACGCACACCATCACCGGCGCCATCATCGGCGTGGGATCCATCCGCCGGCTCTCCGCCGTGCGGTGGGGGGTGGCGGGCCGGATCGTGTGGGCGTGGATTGTGACGATCCCGGCGGCGGCGGGCATCGCGGCGCTCGTCTACTGGGTCGTCTCGGTGACGATCGCCCCCTGACCGCACCGCCCGGCGCCCGCTGTCAGCCGGGGAGCTCGATGGTGAATTCCGCCCCGCCGGCGGCGCGATTGGCCGCCGTGATGTGCCCGCCGTGGACGTCCACCAGATGTTTGGCGATGGCGAGCCCGAGTCCCGTTCCGCCGGGATCCTTCGCGCTGCGGGCCCGCGCCTTGTCCACCCGGTAGAAGCGCTCGAACACGCGCGGCAGATCCGCGTCCGGAATGCCGGGACCGCTGTCGGCGACCGTGAGGAAGATGTGCCCCTGCCGTCGTGACGACGCGAGGAGGATGTCGCTGCCCTCGGGCGAATAGTTCGTCGCGTTCTCGACGAGGTTGCGTATCGCATCGTGCAGCTTCACGGGATCCCCCTGCACCGTGGACGCGTCGGGCGGCACGTGCGTCACGACGCGCTGGCCGCGTCCGTCGATCAGGTCCGACAGATCCGCCACCACGCCCGAGAACAGCGATTCCACGGCACACGGGACCTGTTCGACCGTCTCCTGTCCGGCGTCGAGCCGTGCGAGCCGCAGCAGATCGCGGACGAGACGCTCCATGCGGAGCGTGTGGCGGGCAATGGTCTGCAGGAACCGGCGGACCTCGTCGGGATCCGAGTCTCCCTCGAGCAGCGCTTCGACGTAGCCGCGGACCGCGGTCAGGGGCGTGCGCAGTTCGTGCGAGACGTTGGCGACGAAGTCGCGGCGGATCTGGTCCGCGGTGCGGAGCGCCGTGATGTCGTGGAGCACGAGCACCGCCCCCCGCCCTCCGGCCGGCGCGTGGACCGGCGCGGAACGCGCGAGAAAGATCGTGCCCGGCTGGCGCGCCAGGGTGAGCTCGAGGCCGTCGCTCACGGTCCCCTGCAGCGCGGCGCCGATCTGCGTGGCGAGGTCGGGCTGGCGGACGAGATCCATGTAGTGCCGGCCGTCGGCGGCGTCGGGCAGCCGCAGCATCCGGCGCGCGGCGCCGTTGACCAGTTGCAGCCGTCCGTCCGCGCTGACGACCAGGACTCCCTCGATCATCCCGCTCAGGATGGCTTCCATGCGCGCCCCTTCGGTCTGGCGCTGTGCGGCGCGGGCCGCCATCTCGCGGATGGAATTGTCCAGCACCCGGGCCACCGTGCCGAGCTCGTCCTGGCCGTAGTCGCGCGTGGGCCGCGTGAAGTCGCCGGCGGCGTAGCGTTCCGCCGCGGAGGCAATCGCACGGACGCGTCGTCCCACCAGGGCCGAGGCGGCCCACGAGAGCGCGAGTGCGGCCGCGAGGCCCGCGCCCATCGCCACGAGGGCGTAGCCGAGCACGGCGGCCAGCTGTTCGCGAATCTCGGTCAGCGGCAGCGCGAGACGCACGACCGCGAGGTCCGGGGACGCGGCACTGCGCACCGGCACCGCGACGTAGAGCATGTCGGTGTCGATCGTGCTGCTGTGGCGCCGGGAGATTCCGAGGCCGGTCTCGAGCGCTTGACGGACTTCCGGCCGCCCGGCATGGTTCTCGAGCGTACGGAGCTCGGCCGGCGTCTGCTCGGAGTCTCCGACGACCGTGCCGTTGCCGCTGATGAAGGTGGCGCGCGCGCTGACGAGGCGGCCGATGGCATCGGCTTCGGCGTCGAGCTCGATCGCCGACGCGGCCTCCCGGTGGGAGAGCGTCTCGGCGGCCAGCCGCGCTTCGGTGATGAGTCCGCGCTCGATGCGGCCGTCCAGATTGCGGCTCACGGACCACGAGACCAGGCCTGTCGCCACGGCCAGCGTGACGGCGGCCGAGACCATCGACGTGAGGAAGAGGCGGGTGCGGAAGGTCATCCAGGAACGGTCCGCTCTCAGCGGTCAGCTGTGAGCTTGTATCCGAATTGCTTCACGGTTTCGATCGCGTCGAGCAGCAGCGGAAGCTTCTCGCGCAGCCGGCGGATGTGGACGTCCACCGTGCGCGTGCCGCCCGTGTAGTGGTAGCCCCAGACGTCGGTCAGCAGCGTGCTGCGGGAGACCACGCGGCCCTTGTGCTGCACGAGGTACTGCAGCAGCAGGAACTCCTTCGCGGTCAGTCTGACGGCTGCTCCGTCGAGGGTCACCTCGTGCCGGTCCGCATCGATCGTGAGGGCGCTGTAGCGAAGGACGCCCGGCGCATCGGCCGGCGGCGCCGGAGCCCCGGCCGGGGGCGGCGGCGTGGCGCGCCGCAGTCGCGCGGCCACGCGCGCCACGAGCTCCTTCGGACTGAAGGGCTTGGTGACATAGTCGTCGGCCCCGATCTCGAGCCCCGTGATCCGGTCGCCTTCCTCGCCGCGCGCCGTGAGCATGATGACCGGAATCGCCGCCGTCGAGGGCTCACGCCGCATGGCGTCGCAGACGAGCAGGCCGCTGAGGCCCGGGAGCATCACGTCGAGGATCACGAGATCGGCCGGCTGCGTCCGCAGCCATGGCATCACCTCCGCGCCGGACGCCAGCGTGTCGACGGCATGGCCGGCGCGCTCCAGATACCGGGCAATCAGGGCAGCAATGTCGAGATCGTCTTCGACAATGAGGATGTGGGGCATGAGGCGCGTTGCTCGGTCTGTAGCGGATCGGGGCAATCGCTGACCCCGATGGAGGACACCTCATAGTGTCACTCCCGCAGGCATTGGCAAAATACCCGTGAAATCCCTGTGCGTCCGGCCCGCCGGTCGCTGGCATCCCGCTTGGAGCAGTCGGGGCTGAGGATAGTGGAGGTGACCAGATGAGAGGCTACCAGATGACATCGGCAATCGGACGCGTGGCGGGATTGGGCGGCCTGGCCGCGTTGATGTTCACCGTGGGCTGCGGCGGCACCGACGCCCGGCTCGGCGCCCGCGGCGTCTCGGCGCAGGAGATGGCCCCGTCACAGGCGAGTGCGCCGGTGGTCGTGACGTGCGAGCCGAACCAGCGCACGCTCGTGCGGCCGGCCCTCGTGAACGGTGCGGCCGTCTCGCAGGTGGAATGCGTCTCGACTGGCCAGGCGTACGCATCGGCCGACAGCTTCGCGGGGCAGCCGCAGGTCGTGCCGGTGCAGTACCGCGCCGCCGCGCCGCAGCCGGCTCGCGTCGTCCGCGAGGTGTACGACGAGGGCGCGATGGCCGACACGCGCGTGATTCCGGTGCGCAGCTATCCGCAGACGGCCGCGCGCCCCGTCCGTACCCAGCGGGTCATCTATGATGACCGCCCGGTGCGGCGTGCGCCGGTCCGCTCGGCGAAGAAGAGCGCCGTGATCATCGGCGCCTCGGCCGGCGCCGGCGCCGGCGTGGGCGCGGCCATCGGCGGCAAGAAGGGGGCGCTCATCGGAGCGGTCCTCGGCGGCGGCGGCGCCACGCTGTGGGATCAGGTGACGCGCCGCCGGAACTGAACGGCGTTCGGGCGCGACCGTCTCCGGGGCAGGGCCCACGCCCTGCCCCGGCTTTGTACGCCGCGTTGTGGCACAATCGACGGGAATGCACATCCTCTCCGGATGGTTCGCGGCAGTGGCCCTGAGCGCGGGCCTCGGCGCCACGGCCGGCGCGCCCATCGACACCCGGCACCTCACGGTGTCGGCCGTCCCCCCCGCCGGGGCCGCGGGCCCGGGCGCGCGTGTCTCGCTCGTGCTCGACGTCAGGCCGAAGGCTGCGATGCACGTCTATGCGCCGCAGCAGCAGGGCTACATCCCCATCTCCCTGACGCTCCAGCCAGAGACGGCCATCACCGCGCGCGCGCCGCAGTTTCCCACGCCGGAGGCGCGACGGATGGAGGCGCTCGACGAGATTCAGTCGGTCTACAGCCAGCCGTTTCGCATCGTGCAGGAGGTCACGCTCACCGGCTCGCCGGCACGCCTCGCCGAGGCGCGCGCCGCGGGCGGGGTGACCATCAGGGCCACGCTGCGCTACCAGGCGTGCGACGACAGCATCTGCTACATGCCCGTGAACGTCCCGGTCGCCTGGACGATCGCGCTCAAGCCCGCCGCGAGGTAACACCCTGCTCCTGATTTCGTCCGCCCTGTTCCTCGGATTCCTGCACGGGCTCGGCGCCGATCACCTGATGGCGATTGCCGCGTTGTCGATCGGGTCTGGCGCCGAGGCGCCGGCCGCCCGGCGCGCCCGCGCCCTTGGCGTCGCGGTGCGGTTCGCGATCGGCCATGCCGTCCTGCTCGCGATTGGCGCCGGCGCGATCGTCACGCTCGGCTGGTCGCTGCCCCTGATGTTCGAGCGGGCGGGAGAGGTGCTCGGCGGCACGCTGCTGGTCCTGCTCGGCGGTGTCGCCCTCTGGGGCGTCGTCGCGGGCCGGGTGTACGGGCACGCGCATCTGGGCGCTCTCGATCGGGCGCCCCGCTGGCACCTGCATGTCGGGCGGCGCGATCGGCACGCCGCCGCGGGCGTCCATTCCGCGGTGCCGGCGATCATCGGCGCGGCGTTCGCGGTGAGCGGGCTTCGGGCCCTGACCCTGCTGCCCGTCGGCGTCGGCGCGGCGCCGCTGCCGTTCCTGCTCGGGCTCATTGTGGTGTTTGCCGCCGGGATTCTGCTCGCGATGGCCCTGTTCGGCGTGGCGTTCGCCCGCCTCCTGTCCGCCCCGGTCGTGGCCCGGCTGGGACGTGCGGCCGGCGGTGTGATGGCCGTCTCCTCGATCGGGCTGGGCCTCTTCTGGATCGTCAGCGCGTAGCCCGCGCGTCCGTCCGGCGCTACAGATCGCGGATGCCGGAACTGCGCATCAGGAAGTAGAGCGCCACCACCGCGACGAGCGCGCCGTTGACGGCGAGCACGTGCGGGGCGCTCGTGAGGCTCGCGGCGTAGCCCCCCGCCAGACTGCCGAGCGGCATCCCTCCGCGGAACGCCACCATGTAGATGCTCACGACCCGTCCGCGGAGATGATCCGGCACGATCAGCTGCACGAGCGACGCCGTCATCGAGAACACAATGATGAGCGCCGCGCCGGCGAGAAACAGAATCCCGCAACTCAGCCACCAGTCGCGTGACAGCGCGAACGCCGTCACGAGCCCGCCGAAAGCGATCTGGACGAGCAGCAGGATGAGGCCCATGCGTCGGGCGCGTCCCATCCATGCAACGCCCAGCGCTCCGAGCACCGCCCCCGCGCCGGAAAACGCCATCAGGTGGGTGTAGCTCGCGACATCGCCCTGGAAAATCTCGTGTGCGAAGACCGGCAGGAACGTCAGCAGCGGCAGCCCCAGAAACGTCGTCAGGAACGCCAGGACCGTCAGCGCGATGATCGACGGCTCGCTGCGCGCGTACGCGATGCCCCCTTTCATCTCCTCGAGCATCGGCTTCCGGTCCGGCGTCGGGATGTGCTTGATGTGCAGCGACATGAGCGCGACGATCACGACCAAGAACGACAGGCCGTTCAACCCGAAGCAGGCGGCGGTGCCAAAGAAGAGCGCGACGCCGGCGAGCAGCGGCCCGAAGACCCGCGCGAGATTGAACTGAATCGAGTTGAGCGCGATGGCGTTCGGCAGATCCTTTTTGTGGACGAGCGAGGGGATGAGCGACTGATACGCGGGGCCGCCGAAGGCCTGCGCGAAACCCGTCACGGCCGAGAGCGCCAGGATGTGCCAGATGCGGACGTGGCCGAAGAACACCAGCGCCGCGAGGACGAAGGCAGTGGCCATCTGCACGTACTGCGACGCGAGCAGCAGGTGGCGTCGATCGTGCCGATCCGCAATCACGCCGCCGATGAGCGTGAAGAGCAGGATTGGCAACTGCCCCAGGAAGTCGTCGAGCCCGAGGAAGAACGACGACTGCGTCATGTCGAAGACGAGCCAGCTCTGCGCCACCCTCTGCATCCACGTCCCGACCGTGGACGTGAAGGCGCCGAACCACAGCACGCGGAAGTCGCGATAGGTGAAGGCGGTGAGGGTGCGCTGCAGGAGCGGGTGGGCGAAAGGCACGGGCGTGCCGCACCCGTTCTCAGGCGCCGGGCCGGCCTTCATCTGCAGCGGTGTGGACAAGAGGCACTTATCTTAACAGCCAATTCCTCCGCGCTTTACACGGATAGGACGTGCTCCCCTTGATCCCGCACGCCCACGGCCACTATACTCGCGGGCGACGGCGAACAAAAAGCGAAAATCACCATGGGTGCCCGTGCCGAACTCGAACTGCTGCTCAAGGCGTCCAGGCTGGACGTCACCCTCACGTCCGCCGCGCCCTGGACGCATGAGGCACGCGCCGTCGCGCCCATCGGCATCGCCCCTCTCGACGCCGCGCTTGCCGGGGGCCTGCCGCGCGGCCATCTCTCCGAAATCGTGGGGCCGCGGTCCGCGGGTCGAACCACGGTGCTCGCGGCGGCGCTGTCGGCGGCGGCCGCGCGCGGGGAAGCGGTCGCGCTCATCGACACCGCCGATCGGTTCGATCCCGCCTCTGCCGAAACCGCCGGGCTCGACCTCTCGAAACTACTCTGGATCCGCGACACGGGCGATCCCGTCCGCGCGTTGAAAGGGCTCAACCTCGTGCTGCACGCCGGAGGGTTCGGGGTCGTCGCCTTCGATCTCGCGGATGTGCCCGCTCCCGAGGTGCGCCGGTTTCCTCATACGACATGGCTGCGTATCGCCCGCGTCATCGAAGGGAGCCAGACGACGGCCGTGCTGCTGGGGGCGGAGCGGATCGCGCGGAGCCCTGGCGGCGTGACGATTGCGCTCGAGGCGCCGCGCCTGTGCTGGTCCGGCACCGGCGATCGGGCCCGGCTGCTGCGCGCGGTGGATCTCCGGCCGCGGGTCGTCGGAGGACGCGTCTAGTGCTCCTGCCCATTTCCCACGATCCCTGCCGCGGAGGTGCGCCCCTGGCCGCCGATCCCGCGGCCGCCGCGGGACTCTTCGCATGCCTGCGGTCCACACGTCCGCCCGGGATCCTGATGGCGGTCGCGCGGGAGTTCTCCCCCCGGGTCGAGCGCCACGGCGCGGGCTCCGTGGTGCTCGACGTGAGCGGGCTGGGCCGGCTGCTGGGCGATGCGGCGGCCATCGGGGAGTCGCTCGCCCGCGCGGCCGACGACCGGGCGTCCGGCATACGCGTCGGCGTGGCGCCGACCCGTACGGCCGCGCGGCTCCTCACCATCGCGCATCCACGGCTGGTCGTGGTGGCGCGTGAGACCGCCGCCGCGCTGGCGCCGCTGTCTCTCCGCACGCTGGGCACGCTCCTGGACGAGGGGGGCTGGGTGCCGGGAGACAGCCGCGCGCAGGCGGTGGCCCGCGCCCGGGCCACCACCGCGCGTCTCGAGGCGTTCCATCGCTGGGGCCTGACGACGCTCGGAGACATGGCGGCGCTGCCGGCTGATGCGCTCGCCGAGCGCATGGGGCAGGAGGGGCTCCTGCTGCAGCGGCTCGCGCGCGGCGCCGACGTCGCGCCTCTCGTGCCGGACCCGGGGACGCCGCGCTTTCTCGAGTCGATCGATCTCGAGTGGCCGATTGACACGCTCGAGCCGCTTTCGTTCGTGCTGGCGCGGCTGCTCGATCCGCTGTCGGCGGCCCTCGAGCGCGCGGATCGGGGGGCCGCGGCGCTCCGGCTGGATCTCCGCCTGGTCAATCGCACGACCTTTGCCCGCGTCCTGCAACTGCCGGCCGCGATGCGGGATCCCCGGGTGCTGCGCACGCTCCTGCTGCTCGATCTCGAGTCGCATCCTCCCCCGGCCGCGATCGATGTCGTCACGCTCGAGCTCGATCCGGCGCCCGCGCGCATCATCCAGTACTCGCTCCTGGAGCGGGCCCTGCCGTCGGTCGAGACGCTCGCGACGCTGATGGCCCGTCTCGGCGCGCTCGTGGGGGACACGCGCTGCGGATCCCCGGCGCTGCTCGATACGCATCGCCCTGACGGCTTCGAGATGCGGCGGTTCGCCCCCGACACTCGGTCCCCCGCTCCTGCAGGCCCGCGCGTCCCGGGCGCGCCGGCGGATCCGCCCGCGGGCACGGCCAGGCCTCCGGTGCTGCGCCGCTTCCGTCCCCCGATCGCCGTGCGCGTGGGGGTGGAGCGCGGACGTCCGGTGCGGATCGCGATCGATCGCCGTGGCATGCCAGGCGGTGACATCGCGCAGCAGGCGGGGCCCTGGCGAACCTCCGGCGCCTGGTGGGACGGCGCGGCGTGGGACCGCGACGAATGGGATGTCGCCCTCGTCGACGGCTCGCTCTGCCGGCTGTTCCACGATCGCCAGCTCGATCGATGGTTCCTCGAAGGCCTGTTCGATTGACGGCCCCGGGTGATCTGCCGTGTACATCGAGCTCCATGCTGCCTCCGCCTTCTCGTTTCTCGACGGCGCGTCGCTGCCCGAAGCGCTCGTCGATCGGGCGGCCTCGCTCGGCTATCCCGTGCTGGCACTGCTCGATCGCGACGGCCTGTACGGCGCACCGCGCGTACATCTGGCGGCCCGTCGCGCGGGCATCCGGGCGATTGTCGGCGCGGAACTGACGATGAGCCTCGGAGGGGCCGCCTCCGTGTTCCGGCTGCCCGTGCTGGTCGAATCGGCGGCCGGCTACCGCAATCTCTCCCGGCTGATCACGCGGATGAAGCTCGGCGCTCCGAAAGGGGAGGGCTCGCTCGATCTCCACGATCTCGACGGCCACGTGGGGGGCCTCGTGGCGCTCGTCGGACGCTCCGCGCTCGGAGGGCGCCAGTTCGGCGTCGGCGGCCTCGTCGATCGCATCGTCGGCACGTTCGGCGCGCCGAACGTCTGCGTCGAGGTCCAGCGCCATCTGCTGCGCGACGAGGAGTCCGACAACCAGGCGCTCATCGAGCTCGCCTCGGCGTTCCATGTCCCCGTGATCGCGACCAACGGCGTACGGTTCGCCCAGCCCTCCGATCGTCCGCTCTACGATGTGCTCACCTGCATCCGGCACAAGACGACGCTCGAGCGGGCGGGGCGCCGGCTGGCCTGGAACGCCGAGCGCTATCTGAAAGCGCCGGACGCGATGGCGCGGCTCTTTGCCGATATGCCGCGCGCGGTGGCGGCGACGGGCGAGCTGGCCGACCGGCTCGGCTACTCGATGGCGGATCTGGGATACCGCTTTCCCGAGTATCCCGTGCCCGCGGGGGAAACCATGCCCTCCTTCCTGCGGAAGATCACGCAGGCTGGCGCGCGCGAACGTTATCGCCCCTACCACGAGCGTGCCAGCCGCCAGATCGAACGCGAGCTCGCGCTCATCGAGAAGCTCGATCTCGCCGGGTACTTTCTCATCGTCTGGGACATCGTCAATTACTGCCGGCAGCACGGCATTCTCGTGCAGGGACGAGGATCGGCGGCCAACAGCGCCGTCTGCTACAGCCTGGGGATCACGGCGGTCGATCCGGTCGGCATGGAACTGCTGTTCGAGCGGTTCCTCTCCGAAGAGCGGGGCGAGTGGCCCGATATCGACCTCGATCTGCCGAGCGGGGATCGCCGCGAGCAGGTGATCCAGCACCTGTACGCCCGGTATGGCGGTCGTGGCGCGGGCACCGGGTCCGGCGACGGGATCGCGGCGCCTCCCGTGCCGCCCGGGATCACCCTGATCGGCCCCCGCGTGGCCATGACGGCCAACGTGATTACGTATCGCGGGCGCAGCGCCGCGCGTGAAGTGGGCAAGGTGCTGTCGCTCGAGCCGGCGCAGGTGGATCGCCTCGCGAAGGTGATGAACCACTTCGAATGGGTGGATCCGAAGGAGACGCTCGCGCGCAACCTGGCGGACGTGGGGCTGGATGCGCAGCTCCCCGTCATCGGAACGTTCGGGCAGTTGTGGACATCCATCCAGGATCTGCCGCGGCATCTGGGGCAGCACTCCGGGGGCATGGTGCTGTCGCACGGCCGTCTCGACGATGTGGTGCCGCTCGAGAATGCGAGCATGCCGAATCGGGTCGTCGTCCAGTGGGACAAGGACGACTGCGCCGACATGGGCATCGTGAAGGTCGATCTGCTGGGCCTCGGCATGATGGCGGTGCTGCAGGACGCGCTCGAACTGGTGAATGCGCATACGCACGACGGATCGGGGTCGGGGGGGCGGTCCGCGGGCGTCGATATGGCGCACCTGCCGCCCGACGATCCGGCGGTGTACCGCATGCTGCAGGCCGCCGATACGATCGGGATCTTCCAGGTCGAATCGCGCGCCCAGATGGCGACGTTGCCGCGCCTGCGGCCCGAGTGTTTCTACGACATCGTCGTCGAAGTCGCGATCATCAGGCCCGGGCCGATCGTGGGGCAGATGGTGCATCCATTCCTGAAGCGGCGTCAGGGGATGGAGGCGGTGACGTATCCCCATCCGTCGCTCGAGCCGATCCTCGCGAGAACGCTCGGCGTCCCGCTGTTCCAGGAGCAGCTGCTGCGGATCGCGATGGTGGCGGCCGGATTCTCCGGCGGCGAGGCGGAGGAGCTGCGGCGGGCGTTCGGCTTCAAGCGGTCGGCGCAGCGAATGCAGGGAATTGAAAAGAAGCTGGTGGCCGGGATGGCGGCGCGCGGAATCACCGGCGCACCGGCGGAAGAGATCCTCCGGTCGATTACGTCGTTCGCGCTGTACGGTTTTCCCGAGTCCCATGCCGCGAGCTTCGCGCTGCTGGTGTACGCGAGCGCGTATCTGAAGGCGCATTACCCGGCGGCGTTTTATACCGCGCTCCTCAACAACCAGCCGATGGGGTTCTACCATCCGGCGACGCTCGTGAAGGATGCCCAGCGGCACGGCGTGCGGTTCGCGCCGATCGACGTGCAGACTTCCGACTGGCCGTGCCGGGTCGAGCCGGACGGACGGGTGCGCCTCGGGCTGATGTACGTCAACGGGCTGCGGCAGGAGAAGGGACGAGCCATCGCGGCGGCGGGGATCGCGGCCGGCGCTCCTCCCGGTCCCGCACGGTGTCCGAAATGCGGATGTGACGATCCCTCGATGCTGGAGGCCTCGCCAACGGGAGGGTTCTGCAACATCTGCGCACACGGGTGGGAGGGTGGAGGTTCGGGCAGCCCATGCCTGGCCCCCCGCTTTTCGTCACTGGACGATCTCATCGCCCGGACGGGGGTGCGGCGGGACGAACTGGCCACCCTGGCGGACATCGGCGCGTTGAATGCGTTCGGGTTCGATCGGCGCGGTGCGCTGTGGCAGGTGGAGCGGGCGGTGCGTCCGTCGGGCGCGCTGTTCGAGCACAGCGAGGACCCCGTCGCGCCCCCCTCGCCGTTACCGACGATGACGCCGCCTGAGCGGGTCCTGGCGGATTATGCCGGAACGAGCCTGACGATCGGTCCGCACCCGATGGCCCTGCGCCGGGCGGAACTGGCGCTCCGGGGAGTGCTGCGGGCCAACGATCTGGCCCGGACGCGAAGCGGACGGCGCGTCAGGGTCGCCGGGGCGGTGATCACGCGACAGCGTCCGGGCACCGCCAAGGGCTTCGTGTTCCTGACCCTCGAGGACGAGACCGGCATTGCCAATGTCATCATCCGGCCGGACCTGTTCACCGAGCACCGGGGGGCCATCGTGGGAGAACCCTATCTGATTGTGGAAGGGACGCTGCAGATTCAGGACGGCGTCACGTCCGTGAAGGCGGAGCGCGTCATCGGCCTGTCAGGCCACGCCCCTGAGCCGCAATCCCACGATTTTCGCTAGCGGACAACAGGCCCCCCCGCGCGAATTCAAAGGTTGAGCTGTTGGCCCATCTATTGCAAAATCGGTCAGCGAATCGCGGTGTGGCGCGGGGGAGGGGTATTCGAGGGTGGCATTCAGGCAGCGGGCAGGCGTTTCCATACGACCGTCGGGTCTCGCCTGGATTCTGATCGTCACGGCGGCCGCCGCGTTCGGCTCATGCTCCAGCACTCCCCTCCGATCGACGCTCCCTGGCCAGCCAACCGCACAGCAGTTGGCCGAGCTCTGGACGCAGCCCGGGTCCGCGCGCGATCTCTTTCACGGAGTAGGCGGCGCCGGGCTGGCGCCCGACCCCTCCGCACGCTATACGGTGATCGAGATCAAGCGATCGGGCTTCAGCCGCGGCTATACCGTCAAGGACCAGGCGGACCGCGAATGGAGCGTCATGTTTCCGCCCGAAGCCGGCACCGAGGTCGCCGCGTCGCGCCTCCTCTGGGGGGTCGGGTATCACCAGCCGCCCATCTACTACCTGGCGAGCTGGAACGCCGACAAGGCCACGTCCCCCAACCCGCAACTCCCGGCGCGGATGCGGGAGAAAGAACCGAAGCTCCACGGCCTCGACGCCAAAGACGAGTGGTCCTACTATCAGAACCCGTTTGTCGGCACGCGCGAGTTGAACGGGTTGCTCGTGCTCCAGGCCATGCTCGGGAACTCCGATCTCAAGGCGGCGCAGAACGCCGTCTACGAGCTCGACGACCCGCTCGAGGGTGCCCGGCGCTGGTACGTCGCCCGCGATCTCGGGCAGACCTTCGGCCGGACGGGTGTGCTCGACGCGCCGCGCGGCGACCCGGCGGTGTTCGAGCAGACGCCGTTCATCACCGGCGTGGCCGACGGCAAGGTCCGCTTCGACTATCGGGGGCGGCATCGCGCCCTCTTCCAGAATCTCACGCCGTCGGACGTCCGGTGGATCTGCACCCGCCTCGAACGCCTGACGGACCGGCAATGGCAGGACGCGTTCCGCGCGGGCGGGTTCGCGCCGCCCGCCGCCGACCGCTTCATCCGCCGGATGAAGCAGAAAATCAATGAAGGGCTAGCGCTGAAGGAATGATGACGCCACGACTCCGCCTCCTCCGGATGGTCTCTGCCGCCGGGCTCATGGCCCTGCTGCTCGGCCCCGCCCTGCTGCTGGCCCAGCCGTCGGCAGCCGAGCCGCCTCGCGCCGAGACGTTCGCGCAGTCACTCCAGCGCGAATCGGATGCGATCAGTCCGATGCACGAGATCTATGCCGCCCTGATCCGGCTTCCCCTGGCGGCCCTGCTCGGCACCGCGCTGGCGCTTCGTCCCCGGCGGAAGGGCACGCCCGCGCGCGACCAGGCGGTCATCCAGACGCAGATCATCCTGGCGGTCGTCGGCGCGGTCATCATGCTCGTCGTCGGCGCCAGCCTCGCCCGTGCCTTCGGCATCGTCGGCGCCGCGAACCTGATTCGCTATCGATCGAAGATCGAGGACCCGAAGGACGCCGTCGTGATGCTGGGGTCGCTGGCGGTCGGGCTCGCGTCCGGCGTCGGGCTCTATGCGCTTTCGGTCTTTTCGACCATGTTCCTCGTCGTGCTGCTCTGGATCATCGAGTCGTTCGAAGCGGAGTCGAAGCAGCGGTTCTCGCTGAACGTCAAGGCGGGCAAGGATACCGATTCGCTGCGACCGAAGGTCGAAGCCATCCTCAAACGTTTCGAGCTCGCGCACGAACTGCGGACGGCCTCGGATGAAGAGCTCTGTTACGATGTGCAGGTGCCGCTCGATCTGCCGACCGACCGCGTGTCCAACGCCATCCTCAAACTCGATCCGGACGGCCATGCGGCCGTCGAATGGTCCGAGAAGAAGAACAAGGCGAAGTGAAGCTCATCATCCAGCCGGACGACGGCATCACGCCGGTGGTCAAGGCGGTTCGCAACGCCAAGCGCCGGATCGACATCCTGATTTTCCGTTTCGATCGCAGCGAGCTCGAGAAGGCGCTCGAAGACGCCGTGACGCGTGGCGTCACCGTCCACGCGCTCATCGCGCACACCAATCGTGGCGGCGACAAGATCCTCCGGCGGCTGGAGCTCCGGCTTCTCAACGCCGGCGTCTCGGTGGCGCGCTCGGCCGACGATCTGCCCCGGTATCACGGGAAGATGATGATCGTGGACGACACGCTCCACGTGTTCGGCTTCAACTATACGAAGCTCGATATCGAGAAGAGCCGGAGCTTCGGGATCGCGACGAAGGACAAGCGGCTCGTGAAGGAGGCCTCCGCGCTCTTCGAGGCCGATCGGACGCGCCAGTCGTACGACCCGGGCTACGACCGGCTGGTCGTGAGCCCGGAGTCGTCGCGCGCGGTCCTGAGCGCGTTCATCAAGAAGGCGAAGAAGCAGATCCTCATCTACGATGCGAAGGTGAGCGACCGGCTCATGCTGCGCCTGCTGGCCGAGCGCGCGAAAGCGGGGGTCGAGATCCGGATGTTCGGCAAGCTGGGGAAGGGGGCCTCGGGCATCGACGCCCGCCGGCTGCCGGACATGCGGCTGCACGTCCGCGCGATGATCCGGGACGGCTCCACGGCCTTCCTTGGCAGCCAGAGCCTTCGCAAGCTCGAGCTCGACGGCCGCCGGGAGGTCGGGGTGATCATCCGCGACTCCGCCGTCGCGAAGAAGATGCTGACGGTCTTCGAAGCCGACTGGGCCCACACCGAGGCGCCGGCCCCCGCGGCCGACGGCAAGGGCGCCGAGAAGGACAAAGGGGCCGAGACTATTTCCGGCGCGTGATCACGCCGGAGTCGATCACCAGGCCGCGCCTGGACACGGCATTGAACGACATCGTGTCGCCGTTGATCTCGGCCGCCAGGAAGCTCTGATCCGAGTCGTTGCCGGCCTCCGTGAGCCCCGATCGCCGATCGATGTTGCCCTTCCTGAGCTGACCTCCCGCCCCCACCACGAAGTACACGATCCCTTTCTGCGGCTTGGTGCGCTCGTAGAAATGATCGTGGCCGGTAAAGACCACCGACACGTTGTATTTCAGGAAGAGCGGCTCGAGGACCTGCCGGAGGCGCTCGTCCGAGCCGTGGCGATCGCCGGACGAGTAGGGCGGATGATGGAAGTACGGAATCTTCCAGTCCTCGTTCGAGGCCTTGAGCTCCTTCTCGAGCCAGGCGATCTGTTCCGGATCCAGGTAGGTGCTCTCAAGCGCGAAGAAGCGCACGCTCTGCTTCGTCTTGAAGGTGTAGTACAGCTTGCCGTCCATGTTGAACAGCTTGTAGTAGCGCTGTTCCCGCGCGTCGTGGTTCCCGAGCGAGGCGTAGAACTTGACCCCCGCATCCATGAGCGGCTTGTACGGGATTTCGAACTTTCGTTTGAAGTCCTGGGGACGATCGGACCCGTACAGGTTGTCGCCCACGAGTGTGACCAGCTCGAAGGGAAACGCATCGTGCACACGCTTCATCTGCGTGGCCAGTTCGTACTGCTGCCGGCTGCCCGTCCCGAAGTCGCCGAGCACGGCGAACTTCAGCGAGTCCTCCTTGTTGGGGAGCGTCAGTGCGAGCCCAGCCGCCGGCCCCGCCTGCGGAGCCGCGTGCGGGGCGCTCGTGGCGAGCACGGCGAGGGCCAGGAGGGCGGCGGCGGAGATGCGGATCGGCATGGTGGTCGTCAGCGCGGCAAGACGTTATCGATCACGTCGACGATGACGTGCGCGTGCTCGTCCATCAGGATCAGGTGTCGTCCGATGAACCGGAATTCGAGCTCGTTCGGTAGCGTGGGAAGCCCCTGGAGGACCTGCGGAGGGACGGTCGAGAGCGGCACCGCGTCCGGGTACCGTCCATTGACCGTCAGCTTGATGGGCCCCGGGTTCTCGTCCATGATGGATGCCTTCAGCGACGCGCCGTCGGGTCCACCGAAGACGGACCCCATCAGCCGCTTGACGACTGACTGGATGTCGGCCGTGAAGATGTCGCCCGGCTTCGCGTCGGCCCGGGCTTGCTGAATCAGCTTGCCCAGCGCCCGCTGGTGGCTGTCAATCTGCTCCGGCGTCGACTCTTTCGAGAGCTTCGGCAGCGTATCTTCCAGCTTCTGGTGGAGGGCCGTGTATTCCTTGACGCGCGCGTCGAAGTCGGCGAGGACCGGCGCGTCCTCGCGGGTCGGCTGGGTTACGGGGGCCGAGGCCCCGGCCGAGGCCGCCGCCCCGGGAGGCGCGGATGTGTCGGCGGGCGCCGATCCTCCGCGGCTGCACCCCACCGAGTGAGCGGCCAGCGCACAGAGCGCCAGGACCGCGCCGCTATTCCATCGACCCATGCCAGTCACCTCTGCTCAGCCCCGGTAGTTGCCGAACTGCAGCGCCACGCCGAAGTCGTGCTCCCGCAACACCCGCATCGCCTCCTGCAATTCGTCTTTGGAAGGAGACGACACCCGCACCTGATCGGCCTGAATCGAGGCCTGGACCTTTTTCAGTTTCCGGTCCTTCAGGAATTTGACGATTTCCTTGGCCGCTTCAGTCGGGACCCCCTGCTGCAGCGTCACGACCCGGCGCACCGTGTCGTTGGCCGCCCGCTCGATGTCGCCCGGCGTCAGGTTCTTCGTCGGCACCCCGCGCCGCACCATGCGCCCCTGCAGGATCTCCCACAGCGCCGTCATCTTCATGTCGTCGTCGGCCGTCAGCGTGAGTGTGTTCGCGGAGCGGTCCAGCTCGATCGCGGCGCGGGACCCTTTGAAGTCGTAGCGCTGCGCGACCTCCTTGCGAGCCTGGTTGACGGCGTTATCGACCTCCTGCAAATCCACGCCCGAGGTGATGTCGAAGGAGGCTACCGTCGCCATGCGGGGCACCCCGGCTGAGCTGTGAAATGAGCGACAGAACTGAAGGTATGCATTGATATGCGCAAATTATAGCAGCAGCCGATCCGGTCGGTTCAGCTTGGATCGCCTGCGCCGCCGTCCAGCTTGTCGGATGCCGCCGGGCGTGGGACAATAAGACATCCTCTCAGCCTTGAAACCCGCTGCGGCAGCTCCGCTGTCGAAGGAGCGTCCTTGCACAACGACAACCAAACGCGACTCGCTCAGCCCCTGCATCGGCGGGCATTTCTCGGTCTCGGCGCGGCCGCGGCCGCCGCGGCGCTGATGCCGTCCCGGCTCGAGGCATCAACCGCGGCGAAGCTGCCGGAGCGCAGCCTGTCGTTCTTCCACACGCACACGGGCGAGCGGCTGAAAGTCGCGTACTGCTGTGGCGGGCAATACCAGCCGGATCGTCTGCAGGAGGTCAACCACCTGCTGCGCGACTTCCGCGTCAACGAGATCAGGGCGATCGAACCGAAGCTGCTCGACCTGCTGTACGAGCTCGGCGGCACCCTTGGCACCGACCAGCCGTTCCACGTCATCTCCGGCTATCGGTCCCCGCGCACCAACTCGCTGCTGCGCGATCGCGGCGGCGTGAGGACCGGCGTCGCGTCCCACAGCCTCCACATGGTCGGGCAGGCGATCGACATTCGCGTGCCGGGAGTACGTCTCGATCGCCTCCGCGAGGCGGCGCGGTCGCTCAAGATCGGCGGTGTCGGCTTCTATCCGGACCTCGACTTCGTCCACGTTGACGTCGGTCGCGTCCGCACCTGGTAGGATCGCCCGTCCGACGGCCCGCGCCCGGGGCCGGATCGGCCGCCCACCCGCTGGACCCGTCGCCTCTCGCCTCGCATCCTCCTGTAGAATCTCTCCCGGCATGATCGAGAAACGGCGTTCGACAATCGAAGGGGCCGGTGTGTTCGCCACCGCGCCCATCACCAAGAACACGCGCATCGTCACCTACGACGGCGAGAAGATCCCGAACCGGGAGAGCCTGAAGCGGGAGATCCGCTACCTGAAGAAGGGGCACATCTGGTGCTTCAAGCTGAATCGCCTCTACGTGCGTGACGCCGCCGTCGGCGGGAACATCGCGCGCTTCATCAACCACTCCTGCACCCCCAACTGCTACACGCAGGTGGTTGGCGACACCATCTGGGTGCGCGCGGCGAAGAACATCCGCAAGGGAGAGGAGCTGACCTACAACTATCTGACGGACGGGGCGCAGTCGATCCCCTGCCGGTGCAGGCCCGGGTGCAAGGCCATGCTCTGATGCGCGTGGTCTACCTGCACGGCTTCGCCTCCTCCGCGCAGTCGTCCAAGGCCGTCTGGCTCGCCCGCGCGCTCGCGGCCCGCGGCGCCCGCCTCGAGACGCCGGATCTGAATCACCCGGCGTTCGGCACGCTCACCATCACACGCATGATCCGGCAGATCACGGCCCTGATCGAGGGGACGGAGCCGGTGGCGATCATCGGCTCCAGCCTGGGCGCATTCGTCGCTGTACAAGTGGCGCTCCAGCGTCCGGCGCTGGTGGGACGCCTCGTGCTGCTCGCCCCCGCGCTGGGGTTCGGCGGCAAGGTCGGCGACATGAGCCCCGGGGACGTGGACCGCTGGAAGACCTCCGACAGGCTCGATGTCTTCCACTACGGCCAGGGGCGAGTGATCCCGGTGCATTTCGAGTTGTACGCGGACGCCCGCCGATACGATTCGCTCGGGGCCGACCTGCCGATGCCCGTCCAGATCTTCCAGGGCCGGGGGGACACGATCGTGGATCCGCAGGTCGTGGAGGCCTGGGCCGCCGTACGTCCGTCTGTCCAACTGCACATGCTCGACGACAATCACCAGCTCCTGGCGAGCCTCGACGCGATCTGGCGCCTGATGGAGCCCTTCCTCTTCGCCGGCTCCTACCAGCAGATTCCCTGATAGCGTCCGGGGATGCTCGCACGGTCGGCCTTGACCCTGACGAGATCGATGATCGTCTGTTCGGGCCGGGTCCGCGTCAGCGCCTCGGCGAACTCCGGCGCGTTGTTGCCGACGACAATCACGTCAGAGTGCGTGAGCACGTCGTCGATGCTGTCGCAGAGCAGCGAGGAGAGGTGGGGAATCTGCGTGTTGATGTATTCCTTGTTCGCGCCGACCAGGCGCGCAATCGATACGTTGCGATCGTAGATGCGCAGGTTGTACCCCTTACCGAGGAGCGCCTCGGCGAGGATGACGATCGGGCTCTCGCGCAGATCGTCCGTGCCGGCCTTGAAGCTGAACCCCAGCAGGCCGACGCGCTTCTTCCCGGTCTCGACCACCTGGTCGAGCGCGTGCTGGATCTGGAGCTGGTTGCTCCCCAGGATGGCCTGGATGACCGGCATGTCGAGGTCCACTTCCTTGGCGCGGTACTGCAGCGCCCGCACGTCCTTCGGCAGGCACGATCCCCCGAACGCAAAGCCCGGTTTCATGTAGTAGGACGACAGGTTGAGCTTTTCGTCGCGGCAGAAGATGTCCATCACTTCGTGGCTGTCGATGTCCACCCGCTTGCACAGGTTGCCGATCTCGTTCGCGAAGCAGACCTTCAGCGCGTGCCAGGTGTTGCTCGCGTACTTGATCATCTCGGCCGTCCGGATGTTCGTCGTCACCATCGGCGCGTCCACGCGTGAGTAGAGCGCCTCGGTCGGGGTCGCGTCGGCCGTGTAGTTGTGCCCCACGAGCGTGAGCGGCGGGTTCCGGAAGTCGTGGATGGCCGTACCTTCCCGCAGGAACTCCGGGTTCACCGAGACGCCGAACCCTGTGCCGTACGTCTTCCCCGAGGCCTTCTCGAGCGTCGGAATCACGAGGTCGTGCGTCGTGCCTGGCAGCACCGTGCTGCGGACGACGACGACGTGGTAGGAGGACTTGTTCTTCAGGGCCGCGCCGATCTGCTCGCAGACGCGCTCGAGGTACGAGAGATCGAGGCTGCCGTTCTTGCGGCTGGGCGTGCCGACGCAAAGCAGCGAGAGCTCCGTCGCGGCGACCGCCTCGTCGGTGCTCGTGGTCGCACGCAGTGAACCGTCCGCGGCGCCGTTCCGGATGAGATCGTCCAGCCCCTTCTCGACGATCGGGCTCCGCCCTTCGTTGAGGCTGGCGACCTTGTCCGGGTTGACGTCCACCCCCACGACCGTATGACCATCCGCGGCGAACGACGCCGCCGAGACGCTGCCGACATAACCGAGACCGAACACTGAAACCTTCATCGCTCGCGTTCCTCCGAAACTCACGTGATCTGAATCTGACTGTGGCCCTGATGGGAGCCGAACACCTACGCCGTCCGCTCCAGGCCGTTCTGCCGGTCTGGACGGCGGGTGCCGCCTGCCACCACCCGACCGAGCGCGTCTTCGAAATCCTGCGCCACGGCTGACCAGTCGTAGCGCTCGACGACCACGCGCCTGGCCTCTTCCTCGATGCGGCGGCGCGCGCTGACGTCCCGGATCATGTGGACGACCGCCTGCGCGAAGCGGGCGGGCTCGTCGGCAATGACCACGTCCTGTCCCGGAGTGACCGGGAGCCCCTCGGCACCGACCGTCGTGGACACGACGGCCTTGCCCATCGCCATCGCCTCGAAGATCTTGAGCCGCGTGCCGCCGCCGATGCGGAGCGGGACGACGTAGACGGCGCCTGCGGCGATGTGGGGACGGACATCGTCCACCCGTCCGGTGACCTCGATGCCGGCCTCCGCCGCGAGGCGCTTCACCGCAGGCGTGGGGGCACGGCCGATGATGCTGAGCGTGGCCTCCGGCTCCACCTGACGGATGCGCGGCAGGATGTCGCGCACGAAATACAGCATGCCGTCTTCATTCGGGAGCCAGTCCATCGAGCCCGTGAAGACGAGGTGCGCCGGGCGCTCCGGTGCGCCCGCGGGGGCGAAGTAGGTCGTGTCCACGCCGGTCTGCACGACGTGCGCCGGCGTCTGCAACGCATCGGGATACAGCCGGCGGAACGTTTCGCGATCCGCCTCGGACACCGCGAGCGTCAGGTCGAAGCGTTCGAGCGCGCTGCGCTCGAAACGGAGCATCCGGGTCCACTGCTGCCCGAGCAGGAGGCGTGCGAGCGGGTTCCCGGCCGTCTCCGCGTGCCGGCGCCAGATCTCGGCCTCCACGTTGTGGGTGAAGAGGATGGCGGGGCAGGGCAGCTGCGCAGGCATGTTGATGATCGGCACGAGGAAGTCGCACACGATCGCATCGAACCGCTGCTCCCGCAGCAACCCGTCGAGGATGTGCCTGAAGCCGGCCGACCGGTACTTCGCCACGCCGTACGGAATCGGATCGACGAGGTACCGCGCCGCATCGAGGTAGAACCGGGCGGTGCCCTTGGCGGGATCGGTGCGGGGTACGGTGTGCAGATGCGCGCAGACCTCCCGCATGCCGTCATGGTCCGCCTTCGGCTGCGCCGGGTCGCAGAACGACAGGTACGTGATCTCGTGCCGCGACGCCAGGTTGCGCATCACGTGCCACGTCCGCAGCTTGCCGCCCTTGTCGAGCGGCAGGAGCAGATTCGCGTTCAGCCACAGGATGTTCATGTCGGCTCCCCGGGGGAGCGCCGTGCCGCAGGCCTCATGCGATGGCCCTGAGTCCGTCTGCCTCGGAGGGAATCGTCAGCGGTTTGCCCGGCAGGGTCTGCACGCCTCCGCCATCGATGTGCGTGCGGTACCACAGCTCGAGATTGAGGAGCGTCCAGATGGCGTCCCATCCATCGCTCTGCCCCGATCGGTGCGCGGCGAGCAGCCGTTCCACGGCCGCCGGTTCGACGATGCCGCGCTGGCGGCTGCGGGGGTCGAGGAGCACGTCGCGCGCAACGTCGTTCCAGCCGCCACGCATCCAGACGCCGAACGGGACCGGGAAGCCCATCTTCTTCCGGTTCAGGATTGAGGCCGGCAGGATTTCCCGCACCGCCTCGCGCAGGATCCATTTCGTCGTCATGCCGCGCAGCTTCATCCGCTCCGGGAGCGCCGCGGCGAACTCGACGAGCTTGTGATCGAGGAATGGCACGCGGCTCTCGATCGAGGCCGCCATGCTCATCTGGTCCTGCTTCATCAACAGTTCGACGAGGTAGGTCTTGAGGTCCACGTAGAGCAGGCGGTCGAGGGTCGAGCTCGAGGCGCCCGGTGCGTCGAAGAACGCGCGCGAGGCCCCATACGCCGACGCCGGCGTGGACTGCGCGGCAAAGCGCGGCGTCAGCAGGGTGGCCTGGCGGCCGAGGCCGATGGCCGCGAAGTTGTCGAAGAACATCGCTTCGGGTGTGCGCGGCATGGCGAGGAACGACCGCCGCGCGACGCGCCCCAGCCGGCCCGGCAGGTTGGGCACGAACGTGTCGGAAATCCAGTGCCGCAGCGGCGCCGGTACGGCGCCGTACGCTGCCGCGGCCCGCCAGTTCACGAGCGCTTTGGGATACTTCGCATAGCCGGCCAGCAGCTCGTCGCTGCCTTCTCCCGTCAGCACGACCTTGACCTGGCTGCGCGCGAGGGCCGAGACGAAATAGAGCGGGACGCTCGAGGGATGCGCGATTGGTTCGTCCTCGTGCCAGATCAGCCGGGGAAGCGCCCCGAAGAAATCCTGGTCGTCGATCACGACCTCGTGCGAGTCCGCGCCGATGGCGGTCGCGACCTGCCGCGCATAATCGAGCTCGCTGAAGGCGCGCTGGCCGAACGCCACGGAGAAGGTCTGCAGAGGGCGGTCGATCATCTTCGCCATCAGGGCTGCGATGGCGCTGCTGTCGAGCCCGCCCGAGAGGAACATGCCGAGGGGAACATCGGCCATCAGCCGGATGCGGACCGATTCTTCGAGGAGCTCGCGGAACCGGCCGACGGCCTCGCGGTCCGAAAGACCGGCAATCTCGTCCGACGTGCGCCCGACCGGAATGTCCCAGTATTTGCGGATCGACACCGCGCCGTTCTCGAAGACGAGGGTGTGCCCTGGCTGCAGGCGGTGGATCCCGCGAAACATCGTCTCGGTGCCCGAGAGGTATCGTGTGCCCAGCAACTCGGGCAGGGCCTCTTCATTCGCCTCGGCCCGGATCAGGCCGCTCTTCAGAATCGCCTTGATCTCGGATCCGAAGAGCAGCCGGCCGTCGGCCATGGCCCAGTAGAGCGGCTTGACCCCGAGACGGTCACGCGAGAGCAGCAGGCGGCGGCGCGGCGCATCCCAGATCGCAAAGGCGAACATGCCGCGCAGATGATCCACGCACGCATCGCCCCATTGCTCGTAGGCATGCACGATGGTCTCGGTGTCGCAGCGGGTCCGGTAGTGATGCCCCGCGGCCTCGAGCCCGACCCGGACGTCGGCGTGGTTGTAGATCTCTCCGTTGAACACGATCCACGACGTGCCGTCCTCGTTCGACAGCGGCTGGTGCCCCGCCGCAACGTCCACGATACTCAGACGCCGGTGGCCGAGCAGAGCCTGCCCATCCTCGAAGATTCCGCTGTCGTCCGGCCCGCGATGCGCGATGACGTCGCGCATCCGGATCAGCCGTTCGCGGTCATCGGCGGCGAGCCGATCCGACGCCACCATCCCTGCAATCCCGCACATGACTTACGTTGCCTCCTGCCGAGGGTTACAAGGCCTCCGGCAGAGGCCGTGTGCCGGCTGCGAGCCACGCGTCACTCCCTCGCGCGCCGGACACCGCCGCGGACTGGGGAGATGGTGACGCTCCGGGAGCGCCGTCCACAAACTGGCGAAACCAAAGCTCCAGCATCACGAGCTGCCAGATTCGGTGGGGGTGCTCTGCGCGCCCGCTTCGGTGCTCCTCCCACAGCCGGGTAATCTCCGCCGGCTGGAAGATGCCTCGCTGGCGGAGTCGGCCGTCGAGGAGCAGATCGGACGCCAGACCTGCGATCGGCCCCCGCAGCCATCGTCCGATCGGCGCCTCGAAGCCCCGCTTCGGCCGATCGACGATGTCTCTCGGCACGTGCCGTTCGAGCGAGCGACGGAGCAGGTATTTGCTCCGGCCCTTGTGGATCTTCAGCGATGCCGGGACTCTGGCGGCGAACTCCAGCAGCTTGTGATCGAGGAGCGGTTCGCGCGCTTCGAGCGACACGGCCATGCTCATGCGGTCCACTTTGGTCAGCACGTCGTCGATCATGTACGTGCGGGCATCGACATACAGCGCGCGGTCCATGGGATCGGACGAGGCACACTCGCGGTAGGCATCACGAAACGACGAGAGCGCGTCGGCGTCCCCCACCGACCGGGTGAAATCCTGAGAATACAGCCGAGGCTTCGCCCCTGGCTCGAACATCCCGTACGCGTGCTTGAGGGCGTACGCCTGGTCGGGAGCCGCGGCGAGATGGCGCAGCGATCGCGCGCCTTTCACCGACAGGGGCAGCGCCTGGCCAATCCTGGCTGCGATCGAAACCGCCGGACCCAGGGCGGCGCGCAGCCGCTGCTCCCACGCTTCCACCCGATGACGGGTGTAGCCCGCCCACAACTCGTCGCCTCCGTCGCCCGAGAGTGCCACGGTGACGAGTTCGCGCGCTGCCTTGGAGACGTAATACGTGGGGACGGCGGACGAGTCGGCGAACGGCTCGTCGAAGTGCCACGCGAGTTTTGGCAACAGGTCGTCCACACGCGGATTGGCGGTCAACGCATGGAAATCGCACCCCAGGTGCCGGGCGACGCGCTCCGCGTGCTGGACCTCGTCGTAGGCCTCGTCGTCGAATCCCACCGCGATGGTGATCGGGGGGGCTGCGCTGGCCTCCTTCATATACGCGACGACGGTGGAGGAGTCGATGCCGCCGGAGAGGAACGCGCCGAGCGGCACATCGCTCACCAGCCGCAAGCCAACCGCTTCCTTCAGCAGCGCGTCGAGCTCCTCGAGGTACTCTTCTTCACGGGCCGGACTTCCGTCGCCGGTGAAGTGCAGATCCCAGTAGCGCGAGACGCGGACCTGTCCGCGCTCGGCGACCAGCAGGTGACCCGGGGGCAGCTTGCGAACCGCGCGGTAGATGGTATCGGGCGCCGGCACGTAGAGAAGCGTCAGGTAGGCGTCGATCGCCTCAGGTCGCCAGTCGCGGGACACGTCGGCGTCTTCGAGGAGCGACTTGATCTCGGACCCGAAGACGATCCCGGCACCCGGCAGTTCAGCGTAGTAGAGCGGCTTGACGCCGAGGCGGTCTCGAGCCAGGAGCAGGCGGCGCTTCGCGGCGTCCCAGACCGCGAAGGCGAACATGCCCCGGAAGCGATCGACGCAGGCATCGCCCCATTCCTCATACCCATGGACGATGACTTCCGTGTCCGAGCCGGTGACGAAGTGATGGCCACGGGCCACCAGCGTCGCTCGCACCTCCGCGAAGTTGTAGATTTCGCCGTTGAAGATCACCTGCACGGTGCCGTCTTCATTGGCCAGCGGCTGATCGCCGGTCGAGAGGTCGATGATACTCAGCCGTCGATGGCCGAGCCCGATCCCCGGAGCGTGATAGTAGCCGGACGCATCAGGACCGCGATGGGCGACGGCGTCGGTCATCGCCACCAGCACACGGCGATCGACCGGCCTGTGCGCATCGTAATTGAAGCGTCCCGCAATCCCGCACATGTCAGATTCCTGCGACTTCCGGATAGCTCCGGGCAGACGACGTCGCGCCAAGCCCGGAGCGGTACAGGTCTTCGAACGCGCCGACCATGCGCTCGAATGAGTAGCGCTGCTGAACCGTCCGGCGTGCGTCACGGCCAAGCGCCGCCGTGCGGGCAGGCTGATCGATCAGCCTGCCAATCGCGGCCGCCAGCGCGTTCGAATCGCCCGGGCTCACGAGCACTCCTGTGACGCCGTCGTCGATCAGGTCCATCAGGCCGCCTACGGCGCATGCGACGACCGGCAGTCCGGACGCCATCGCCTCAATGACGCCGTTCGGGAACGCTTCGGATCGAGACGGCAGCACGAACATGTCGGCGGCGGCGAGGAGCGCGCGCACGTCGTCGCGATGTCCGAGGAACTCCACATGGCCGTCGAGACCGAGCGCGCGCGACTGCTCCTCGAGCGCCTGCCGACGGGGTCCGTCGCCGACGATCCGGAACCGCAGGTATGGGTGCGCCGGCACGAGCAGGGAGGCCGCCGCCAGCAGCGTTTCGTGGCTTTTCTCCGGGCGAAGGTTCGCGACGGTCAGGACGGTACGGATCGGACGCGCGCGCTCCGGTTCCGTCAGGAATACCGGGTCCACGCCGTTAGCGATGACGGCAATCGACCCGCGAGCGACCCCTTCCGCCTCCAGGGCTCGACGCGCCGCGGGAGAATTCGCGACGACCTTCGTGGCTGCGCGGTACGCGGCCCGCTGGAGACGGATCTGGCCCGGCGACTTGTCCGGGTTCAACTCGCGCCGGCTGCCGATTCTTACCGGGACCCTTGCCAGTGCCGCTCCAGGCAAGCCGAAGATGTTCGC
>JANPJN010000156.1:0-13048 GCA_031425515.1 Acidobacteriota bacterium
TGCCCGTCTTCGCGGCATCCGCGGTGCTGCCGCAGGGCGTGATGCGACTGCTGGGGCCGACCGGCGGATACCTGATGAGCTATCCCTTCGCGGCCTTCCTGACCGGGCTGCTCGCCGAGCGGGGCTTCGATCGCCGCTACCTCACCTCGGTCGTCGCGATGGCGGCCGGCCTGCTGGTGGTGTTTGCGTGCGGGGTGGTGTGGCTGGCGTTCTGGGCTCGGCCCGCCGCGGGGCTCGACGCCGCGCTGCGCACGGGGCTCTACCCCTTCATTCCCGCGGACATCTTCAAGATTCTGATCGCCGCGGCCGTGATGCCCGCGCTCTGGCGCCTCACCCGCGCGCGCTAGCGCCTGCGATTCTCGAAGACCAGCATGTAGTGGTATTTGAGGAACGTCTGGCGTGACTGCAGCTCCAGCCCCGCGGCGCGGGCGTCCGCAATCACGCGCTCGGGATCGACGCGGTCCTCGATGGCCGGCCCAGGCCCGCCGCCGCCCTTGGTGAAGTTGACGATCCCGATGCGGCCGTTCGGCTTGAGCGAGCGCGCGACGTTTTTCAGGAGCGCCACGGGCTGTTCCATCTCGTGGTACGAGTCCACGATGAGCACGGCGTCCACGAGCGCGGGCAGACGCGGATCGTTCGGACGCCCGAGCACCGTCCGCACGTTCTTGAGCCCGATGCGCTCGACGCGGCGCGTGATGGAATCGATCATCTGCCGCTGGATGTCTTCGGCATAGACGATCCCGTTCGGGCCGACGCGGTTGGCCAGGCGGATCGTGAACCAGCCGCTGCCGGCCCCCAGGTCAGCGACGACGACGCCCTCGCCCACCCCCAGCGCGTCCATGATCCGGTCCGGGCTCTGCCACTCGTCGCGGTCCGGCCCCTCCAGCTCCCCGAGATCCTCCGGCCGGAACAGCCGCGTGTGCTGGGCCGCCGCCTCTGCGGCGCCCGCCGCGAGTGCCGCTGCCATCATCCCGATCCCGAGCAGCCGTCGTAGTCCTGCTGTCATCCGTCTCCTCTCCCGGGACACCGGGGGTCGTCATCGCCTCGGCCGACAGCACCGCGTCGAGCTGTCGATCCGGAAGCAGCCGGCGCTCCCGGACGAGGTCACGAATGCTCCGCCCTGTCAGTACTGACGCCTTGGCGACGTCAGCGGTTGCGGCATAGCCAATGTACGGGCTGAGCGCCGTCGCGAGCGCGGTGCTGCGGTCCAGGAGCTCGCGGCAGCGCGCCTCGTCCGCCTCGATCCCGTCGATGCAGCGCGTCCGCAGCACCCGCAGCGCCTGCGTCAGGATCCGCGCCGCGTGCAAGACGTTCCAGGCGATGACCGGCATCATCACGTTCAGTTCGAGCTGCCCGTGATCGGCGGCCGCCAGGACCGCGGCGTCGCACCCGATCACCTGGAAGCACACCTGGTTGACCATCTCCGGCACCGACGGATTGACCTTGCCGGGCATGATGGACGACCCCGGCTGCACGGCCGGCAGCCTGATCTCGGCAATCCCCGCCCGCGGCCCCATGCTGAGGAGCCGCAGGTCGGAGGCGACCTTGCCGACTTCGACGGCCAGACGCCGGATGGCCCCGGAGCACGCGAGCACGTCGCCCATGCTCTGGGTCACGCGGAAGCGGTTCTCCGCGGGCCGAAGCGGCGCTCCGGTATACCGCGCCAGTCTGGCGACCGCGTCCCGCGTATAGACGTCGCCCGCGTTCAGCCCCGTGCCGACGGCGGTCGCGCCGAGATTGAGCTCGTACAACTGCTCGCTCGTCCGTTCGACCTCCCGGGCGGCGTGCCGTACGTTTGCGGCATAGCCGCCGAACTCCTGCCCCAGCGTGATCGGCACCGCGTCCTGCAGGTGCGTGCGCCCGGTCTTCAGCACCTCCGCGAACGCGCGCGCCTTGTCGTCGAGTGCGTCCGCCGCCTCGCGGGCCGCCGACAGGAGCGGACCGGTCGCGGCCAGGAGGGCCAGCCGCGTCGCGCTCGGGTACACGTCATTGGTGGACTGCCCCATGTTCACATGATCGTTGGGGTGCACGATCCGATAGGCGCCGCGCGCTCCGCCGAGAATCTCCTCGGCGCGGTTGGCCAGCACCTCATTCGCATTCATGTTGTGCGACGTGCCGGCGCCGGCCTGATAGATATCGACGACGAACTGGTCGCGCCACTGGCCGTCGAGAATCTCGTCGGCCGCCCGGACGACGGCTTTTGCGATCCGGGAGGGAAGTCGCCGCAGTGCCAGATTGGCCGAGGCCGCCGCCTTCTTAATCTGGATCGTCGCGACGATGAGCTCGGGAGGAGCGGTGAAGCCGCTGATGGGAAAGTTCTCGACCGCCCGGCAGGTCTGCGCGCCGTAGTAGGCCGCCGCGGGCACCTGCACGTCGCCCAGCGGATCCCGTTCGATCCGGAATTTCATGGCTGCCGCGCGATTATACTGCTGCGTATGCTCGCCGCTTTCCTCGACAGCATGGTCCAGCTCATCACGAAAACCTCGACCGACCTTCCGCCCGATGTGCGCGCCGCGATGGGGCTCGCCGTACGCCAGGAACCGCCCGCGACCCGCGCCGGTCAGGCGCTCACGATCATCGCGCAGAACATCGACCAGGCGGAGTCGTGCGAGGGGCCGATCTGCCAGGACACCGGCATGCCGACCTTCGAGGTCAAGGCCCCGGTCGGCGTGAATCAGATCCATCTGCGGCGTCAGATCCGGGAAGCGATCGCCGAGGCGACCCGGCTCGGCAAGCTGCGTCCAAACTCGGTCGATTCCATCACCGGCGAGAACTCGGGCAACAACCTCGGACCCGGCACGCCCATCGTCCACTTCGAACAGTGGGAACGCGGCGACATCGAAGTGAAGCTGATCCTCAAGGGCGGAGGGTGCGAGAACACGAACGCGCAGTACTCGCTGCCTGCGGAGCTCGAGCACCTGGGGCGCGCCGACCGCACACTCGACGGCGTCCGCAAATGCATTCTCCACGCGGTGTGGAAAGCCCAGGGCAAGGGCTGCAGCCCGGGCGCGGTGGGAGTGTGCATCGGCGGCGATCGCACATCCGGCTATCTGCACGCCAAGGAGCAGCTGTTCCGCACCCTGGACGACTCGAATCCGGATCCGCGCCTGGCCGCGATCGAGTCGGCCGTGATGGACGAAGCCAACCGCCTCGATGTCGGCACCATGGGGTTCAGCGGCCGGACGTCGCTCATCGGCTGCAAGATCGGCGCGCTCAACCGGCTCCCGGCCAGTTTCTTCGTCTCGGTCGCGTACGACTGCTGGGCCTTCCGGCGTCTGGGCGTGCGTGTGGACGGGGCCACGGGCGCCATCACCGAATGGCTGTATCGCGAGGGGACGACGCCCTCCGTTCCCATGCTCGATCCCGCGGTGGTCGCCGCCGGTTTCCCGCGGACGGGACGCGAGGTCTCCATCGAGGCTCCCGTGTCGGACGCGGTCGTCCGTTCCCTGAAGGTCGGCGACGTCGTCCTCATCTCGGGCCGGATGTTCACGGGGCGTGATGCCGTCCATGCGCATCTGATGAAGCACGATCCCCCGGTGGATCTCTCCGGCGCCGTGCTGTACCACTGCGGCCCGGTCGTCGTGAAGGAGGGCGACGGCTGGCGGGTGACGGCCGCCGGCCCGACGACCAGCATCCGGGAGGAGCCGTATCAGGCGGAGATCCTCGAGCGATACGGTGTGCGGGTCGTGATTGGCAAGGGCGGCATGGGCGCAAAGACCCTCGCCGGCCTGCGGGATTCGGGTGCGGTTTATCTCAATGCGATTGGTGGGGCGGCGCAGTTCTACGCGCGGTGCATCCGGAAGGTGGACGGCGTGTCGCTGATGGAGTTCGGGACGCCCGAGGCGATGTGGCACCTCGACGTCCAGGATTTTCCGGCGATCGTCACGATGGACGCGCACGGCAACAGCCTGCACCGGGACGTCGAGCAGGCCTCGGGCGAAGTGCTCGAAACGCTGCGCTGAGGGTCAGGCGAGCGCGTCCGAGAACAGGCGCTCGATCGTCCGCGCGGCATGGCTGCGCTCCGTGATGTGGATGCGGACCGTACGGCGGCCGTGGGCCTCGAGCGTCTGCACATCGCCGAGCGCCTGCGCGCGCTTCAGCACCGCGAACGAATACCCGGCCTCCGGAATCTCCGTCGCGGTCCCGTCGTCGGCCGTGATGACGAAGGCGAGCGCCGTGTTCGGCCCCCCCTTGTGATACTGACCCGTCGAGTGCAGGTAGCGCGGCCCCACGCCGTAGGTGCTCGCGGCGTGCGTCTGCGCGCGGATCCCCTGACGGACCTCCGCGACCGCGGTTTCGATGTCCTGCTCCGCCGGGAGGTACGAGAGGAACGCGACGTAGTCTCCTGGCTGGAGCGAGGCCACCGCCGCTTTCACGATCGCCGCCGGTGTCGATCCGGGGAACGTCCCGCCGAACACGGCGACGTCGCCGGTCTCGGCCGCAGGCGAGGGCTCGGTGAGCGCACCGGACGCGGAGAACGCCGCGAGCAGGCCTTTGGTCTGTTCCTTGGCCTCGGCGACATTCGGTTCGTCGAAGGGATTGATGCCGAGCGCGGCCCCGGCCACGGCGGTGGCGAACTCCCAGCGGAAGAACTCGGCGCCGAGCCCGTCGATGCGGGTGCTCAGGCGCAGCAGGGGATGGCCGGCGGCTTCGAGCGCATCGAGCCGGCCGGCGTCCGGGGCGTCAACCTCCGTCGCGATCGCGACAAAGGCGCGGTCGGTGCCGTAGTCGTCCGGCCGTCCGAGCGGCTCGTCCACGACCGGCAGCGCGCCGGTGCCGTGCTTGCCGGTGCTTTCCGCGACGAGCTGTTCGATCCAGAGCCCGAGCGACGCGAGGCGCGGGGAGAGGGCGAGGGTCAGCTTGTCGCGTCCCTCACGGACAGTGGCGGCGATGAACGCCCCGAGCTCGAGGCCGGCATTGGCGTGGCCGTCCTGCCGGCAGCCCTCCGCCATGGCGGCCGCACCGGCGAGTAGATCGCGAACCGGCGCCCCGATGAGCGCGGCCGGCACGAGTCCGAAGAGGGAGAGCGCCGAGAACCTGCCGCCGATATCCGGCGGGTTCACGAACACCTCGCGGTAGCCACGCGCGCGGGCGAGATCGAACAGGCCCGTGCCCGGGTCGGTGACGGCGACAAAGTGGCGGCCCGTCTCCGCGCCCAGCGTCTTCGACAGTGTCGTCCAGAAGAAGCGCTCCATCGACGCGACCTCGACGGTGCCTCCGCTCTTGCTCGAGACCAGGAAGAGCGACGCCGCCGGATCGAGCCGCGCGGCCGCGTCGGTGATCGTGCGTTCGTCGGTGGTGTCGAGCACGAACAGCTCAGGGTATCCCTCCGCGACGCCGAAGACGTTCCTGAACACTTCCGCGCAGAGGCTGCTGCCGCCCATCCCGAGGAGGTAGACCGCCCTGATGCCTTCGTCGCGCACGGCCGTCGCGAGCCCGAGGACGCGGTCCAGTTCGGGCGCCATGGTCGTCGGGACGTCGAGCCAGCCGAGCCGGCTTTCAATGGATCTGGCGTCGGCGCTCCCCGTCTTCGCACCCCAGACCGAAATGTCCCGCGCCCAGATGCGCGATGCGGTCCGGTCCTGAACGGAGATCTCGGCGAGGCGGGCGGCGGGTTCGTAGTGGGGCTTCATGATTGATGGCCTCAAGTATCGTCCGGGTTCTCACCGGAGACAAGGGCGCCGGACGAGGCATGCAACCCGAGGGGCATGCCGCTGGACGAAGTTTATAAGTGCTGTGTTTGCATGGCGTTGCGGCCATAGTTTGGATTCGTGAAGGCCGGATTGGGTTGTATGCCCCCAGCCGGACCGGTATAATCAGGGGGTCGAATTCAGGGAGAGTCTCATCAATGCTGATCAACGTCACGCCGTCGGCTGCCACCAAAATTTCGGAACTGCTGACCGAAGAGAACAAGGTCGAGGCCGGCCTCCGGGTGTTCGTCCAGGGGGGCGGTTGCTCCGGCTTCCAGTACGGTCTCATGATTGACGAGGGGGAAGGCGACGCATCGACCGACGCCGTCATCGAGTCCAACGGCGTCAAGCTGCTCGTGGATCCCATCAGCGCCCGCTACCTGAAGGGCGCGGAGGTGGATTTCGTCGACAACGTCACGGGCGGCGGGTTCACCATCAAGAACCCCAACGCCAAGTCCACCTGCGGCTGCGGATCGTCCTTCAGCGTCTAGTCCGGTGCCCATGCGTTCAGGAGATTCAGGGTTCTCCGCTCCGGCTGCGAACCCCGAGTCTCCCGACCGCGCGCCCACGGCGTCCCCCCAGGCCTCGCCACGCCCTTCCGAGCGGCGGTCCAGCAAGCGGGATCTGATCGTCAATGTGTTCCTGCGTCAGCAGGGGCAGCTCACGGCCGACGACCTCGTCGATCTCCTCCATCGCGATGCAGCGGCGGGCACCGCACCCGCGAACGGATCTTTCAGCCGCGCGACGGTCTATCGCACGCTTCAGTGGATGGTGGAAGCTGGCATCGCCCGGAAGATCGATCAGGGCGAGGGGCGCGGACGCTTCGAGCATTCGTATCGCCATCCCCGGCACTTTCATCTCATCTGCAAGACCTGCAGCCGCTCCTTCGAGTTCCTCAGCTCCGACATCGAAGCGCTGCTCGAGGAGGTGGCCTCGGCCCGCAACTTCTCGGCGCGCCAGAGCGTGCTGCAGATCCACGGGACGTGCGAGGCCTGCCGGACCGGCCGTGCCGTGCCCGCCGAGGGAGGCACCGACCTGCTCTTCGCGCGCGATGCGCTCCGGATCGCGATCGCGACGCGGGGCAGCGGCGTCGAGTTCTACACGCGGGCGGCGCGCACGGCGCGTGACCCGCGCGCCCGCCGGATGTTCGAGAAGCTGGGCGACGAGAAGACCGCGCATCTCGCCTCGCTCGACGCGCGGTATCGCGAGCTGCTCCAGGCTGACCCGCAGCTCGAGTCGCGCCCCACGTTTCTCTTCTTCAAGGGGGCGGCCAACGCGCTGTTCGCGGCCGGCGCCGACCGGCTGGCCAACGGCGTGGAAGACCGCGACGCGGTGATGGTCGCGATTCGCTGCGAGCGAGGCTCGCACGGCTTCTTCAAACGCTACGGCGAGAAGTTCGACGATCCCGCGAGCCGCACCCTGTTCCTCTCGTGTGCCGATGCCGACCGGGCACATCTCGCCCTGCTCATTCGCGAGTACCGTGCGCTCATCGAGCGGCAGCGCCGCCGTCGCACCCCGGCGCGAAACACCCGCCGGCCGCGCCGCCAGCCGGCCGCGCTCCGTTGATCGATCTCCACCTGCACACCACGGCGTCGGACGGGGCACTCGCGCCCGCGGCCCTCGTGCGCGCCGCGCGCGACGCGGGCCTCACGACGATCAGCATCACCGATCACGACACGATGGCGGGACTGCCGGAGGCCGCACGGGCGGCTGTGGATGCCGGGCTGCGTCTGATTGACGGCATCGAGATCACGGGCGTGGAGGACGGGCGCGACGTCCATCTCCTCGCCTATTTCGTGGACGCTGCCGACGCCGCCCTCGGCGCATTCCTCGAACGCCAGCGCGCCGATCGCCTTCGCCGCATACGGGAGATCGCGGCCCGGCTCGCCACGCTCGGCTGCGCGATCGACGTCGAGCCCATGATTGCGTCCACCGCGCCAGGCCGGAGCATCGGCCGCCCCATCCTCGCGGACGCCCTGGTCGCCGCCGGCTGCGCGATCGACCGCAACGACGCCTTCGACCGGCTGCTCGGCAACGGCTGTCCGGCCTACGTCCCGAGAGTCGGGCCGCGGCCCGACGCCGTCATCGACATCGTCGGCCGGGCCGGCGGCCTCGTGTCGCTCGCGCATCCCGGGCTGACCGGCATGGACGCCATCATTCCACGTCTCGCTGCCGCCGGTCTCGCGGCACTCGAAGCCCGCCACAGCGATCACGACGCCGACACCGAGGCACGTTATCGACAACTTGCGGCGACGCATCGACTGGCCGTCTCGGGCGGCTCGGACTTCCACGCCGCCTCGGGCCATCGACTCGCGGCACTCGGCCGCGTCACGCTGCCGCCCGACGACTTCACCGCGCTCGAGGCGCGGCGTCCGTGACGCCGCCTCCCGTCGTCGAGGTCTCGGGCGTTCGCAAGGCGTACGGCGCGCTGCGGCCCCTCCGCCTCCAGTCGCTCTCGGTCGCCCGCGCCGAGCGGGTGGCGCTGGCGGGCATCGATGCGCCTGGCGCCGAGGTCGTCGTCAATCTGATCACGGGTGCCTCGCTGCCAGACGAGGGCGAGGTTCGCATCTTCGGCCGCCGCACGGCCGATGTCGCGGACGGCGACGAATGGCTCGCCTCCCTCGACCGCTTCGGCATCGTCAGCGAACGCGCGGTCCTGCTCGAAGGCGCCACGCTCGCGCAGAATCTCGCGCTGCCGCTCACGCTCGAGATCGATCCGTTGAGCCTCGACACGCGCGCGCGCGTCGAGACTCTGGCCGCGGAGAGCGACATCGCGCCGGAGTGGCTGGAGCAGGTGTCCGGCGGACTCCCCCCCTCGATTCGCGTGCGCGCCCACCTCGCGCGCGCGCTGGCGCTCGATCCCGAGCTCCTGCTGATGGAGCATCCGACGGCTGCGCTGCGGAACGGCGAGGGGGCGGACTTCGGACGGGTGCTGCGGCGCGTGTCCGGCGCGCGCGCCCTGACGGTGCTGATGGTTTCGATGGACGCGGAGTTCACGGCCGCGTCCGCCGACCGCGTGCTGACGCTCGAGCCGGGGAGCGGTGCGCTTCGGCCCGCACGCCGCGGATGGTTCCGTTGACGAGGGCCCGGGTGCGGCCCGACGGACCGCCCCGGTTCCCGTCCGCGCTACTTGCGGGTAATCACGCCGCAGGCCACCCGCGGCCCGCCGCTGACGCCCGACTTCGGCTCGCCGGTGATCTCCTGATCGGGATTGCCGTGAATGATGATGGCGCTACCGTCCGCGTCGAAGAGCGACAACGGCCCGTCCGACACGGTCACGCGCGAGGTCGCGATCTTCATCGTCCCGCGGCCGTTGGCCGCCACCTGCAGATTGGGAATGTCTCCCATGTGGAACGGGTGGTTCGCGTCCGGGTCGGTATTGGCCGACGGACCGGGGTCGAAGTGGCCGCCGGCGGCCGCGAAGTCGGGCTCGCATTTACCGACAGCGTGCAGGTGCACGCCGTGCATGCCCGGCTTCAGTCCGCTCACCGTGAGCGTGATGTCGACGATGCGGCCGGTGCCCTGGGCGCGCTCGACGAATTGCGCCGTGCCGGTGATGCCTTCGCCTTTGATGGTTGCGCTCGCAGCGCCCCCTGCTCGCGCGGACGGTGCGGCAGGCGCCTGGGGCGCTGACGCCGGGGCGGCCGGCGCTTGACCGGCCGGCGGTTGTGCGGCTGGCGTCTGTGCCAGCATGACGGAGCCCGCCACTGCGATCAGTGCGGCAGCGAGGGGTAGATTCGACAATTTCATATTCCAGGCCTCCTGCGAGTGATTGTACCGCGCGGCGAGCGCTATCGGAGATTCACGACGCGATGAGAAAGCTCGTTTTGTTCGATATCGACGGCACGCTCGTCCTCACCGGCGCGGCCGGGCTTCGGGCGATGAATGCGGCGTGTGAAGAAGTGCTCGGTCGTTCGGATGCGCTCGAGGGGATTCCCGTGGCCGGCCGGACGGATCGGATCATCCTGACGGAGGTCGCCGAGCGCGATGGCCGGCCGCTCGACGAGGAGCTGCTGGCCGACCTGCGCGAACGCTATGTCCGGCATCTCGCCCGTGAGATCGAGCTGCCGGGGAAGGGCAGGAAGGGGATCATGCCGGGCATCCGCCCGTTGCTCGACGACCTGCAGGAGCGCGACGATGTGTTCCTGGGTTTGTTGACGGGAAACTTCGAGGCCGGCGCGCGCATCAAGCTCGAGCACTTCGACCTGTGGCGCTATTTCCGCTGCGGGGCGTTTGGCGACGATGCCGCGGATCGCAATGCGCTCGTGCCGTTCGCGCTCGGCCGGGCGAAGGGGTGCGGGCTGCCGGATCTGAGTGCGGAGCACATTCTGGTGGTCGGGGACACGCCGCACGACATTGCGTGCGCGCGCGCCGTGGGGGCGGTCCCTGTCGCGGTCGCGACCGGGTCGTTCGATGTCGCGCAGCTGCGCGCTGCCGGCGCCGATATCGTCTTTCAGGATCTGAGTGACGCGGGCGCGTTTCTGGCGCTGCTGAACTGAACTGAGGGGCGTGGATGGCGGAAGTGCCTGGGAGTCGAACCCAGCCTGCCTGCTCAACGCGGGCAGCGACCGATTTTGAAGACCGGGAGGGCCACCGGGCCCCGTTCACTTCCCCCGGAGCGGCGGAGCCTGGGCCCCGCCTGCCGGAGTGCCGAGGTGCGGCTAGCCTTCGAGGAGACGGACTTCTCCGGCGCGCGGTCCCTTGCCGGAATCTTCCTGGGTGAACTCGACGCGCTGTCCTTCACGAAGCAGCTCGAACACGGCGCCGCGGACGGAGCTCCGATGGAAAAAGTGCTCGATCCCTCCCTCGTCGCGAATGAAGCCAAATCCCTTATCGATCAGAAGGCGAGCGATGGTCCCGGTCGGCATACCCGTGTCCTCCGATGAACGGCGCCCGCGAGATTATCTCGAGGGCCTCAGCAAGCTGAGCGTGGATTGAGGGCCGGAGGAGGCGGCCCGCGAGACTTGCTGGGAGGCGCCGACGACCTGCCGTACAACCGCGCCAACTGGCCTGGAATCGATGCCAATTGCACGCTGAGCTTGAAAACCGGGCCAGTGTAGGGATTTCCTCCATCGAAGTCAAGCCGCCGACGGATCCTGACGCGGGGGCGCTGGATGCGTGGTCCAGAAGTGCCGTCCGCATCGGGGGCAGACCCAGAACTGATCGGGCTTCCAGGGGTCTCCCGGCGACGGGTCCCGCATCTCCATGTCCGTTCCGCAGCGCTGACACCGCATCCGCAAGCCGGCGACCATGCGAGCGATTCTACATGCGCGGCCGGGGGCCCGAAACGTCTGTGCGGCCCTGTTTGCCGGCGCCCCAGCCCCCGATAGGAGGTGTGGTAACGTGCCCGCACCGGCCGCGACCCGGCCGGGCTCGCGCGTTGTCATCCGGAGGACGACTGACCGCCGCCGACCGCCACATGTCCGATGATCTGATCCGCCCCCGGCTCCTCGTCGTGGACGACGACCCTGCCATCCTGCCGGTGGTGGAGCGAATCGCGCGTCAACTGGGGTTCGACGTCAGGTACCACAGCAGCGGACGGGAGGCGCTGGACCGCCTCGCCGAGGTGAGGCCCGACGTCGCCATGGTTGACCTGCAGATGCCGGAGCTGAACGGCATCGAGGTCCTCAAGGCGGTGCGCACGGCGGACCCTGAGTGCCAGGTGATTCTGATGACCGGCCTCCCGTCGGTCGATACCGCCATCGACGCTGTCAAGGCCGGCGCGCTCGATTACATCAGCAAACCGTTCGACTTCGAACGGCTCCGCGAGCTGCTCATCGGGGTCCGGGACGGCATCACGCAGCGGCAGACGCTGCTGCAGGCGGACGCGGACGTCGCCACGCGCTTCGAGTTCCAGCACATGGTGGGCCGCAGCCCCGTCATGCAGGATCTCTTCAGCGTCATCCGCCGCATGGCGCCGCACGGCCGCACCATTCTCATCACGGGGGAGACCGGTACCGGCAAGGAACTGGTGGCGCGCGCCCTCCACGCGAGCGGCGCCCGTCGCACGAAGCGCTTCCACACCCTCAACTGTTCGGCCGTGGTCGAAACGCTGTTCGAGAGCGAGTTGTTCGGCCACGTCCGCGGCTCGTTCACCGGCGCGGTCGATTCCAAGGTCGGGCTCTTCGAGCACGCGCACCAGGGCACGCTCTTCCTGGACGAGATCGGCGAGCTGCCGCTGTCACTCCAGCCGAAGCTGCTGCGCGCCATCGAGCACGGAGAGGTCCAGCGCGTCGGGTCGCTCGAGACCCGCAGCGTGGACGTTCGGGTCATCGCGGCGACCAACCGCGACCTCCGCGCCCAGGTGCTGTCGGGAGCCTTCCGCTCGGACCTCTTCTACCGTCTCAGCATCGTCGAGATTCACCTGCCGCCGCTGCGCGACCGGCGTGAGGACATTCCGTATCTCACCGCCGCCTTTGTCCGTGAGCTTGCCGCACGTCTCGACCGTCCGATCGTCGGCGTGTCGCCCGCAGGCGAGCGGCTGCTCCAGAAGGCTGACTGGCCCGGCAACATCCGCGAGCTGCACAACGTGATCGAGCGAGCGTTCATCCTGGCGGAGGGGCGGATTCTCTCGGAGCGCGACCTTCAGACGGCGTTGAAGGTGCCGGCGACGAGCGCGTCGCCGACCGCACCGGCGCCGCTGCCGGCATCGCCCGCAGCGCCGGCCGTCAGGGGGGACGACTCGCCCGACCTGCTCACGCGGGCGGAGCGGGATCAGATCGAGCGCGTGCTGCGCGAGGTCGGCGGCAACAAGGCCGCGGCCGCCAAGCGCCTGGGGCTCAGCCGGCGGTCGCTCTACCGGTGGCTCGATCGTCTCAACGTGCGCGCCTGAGATCCGCGTCAGGATCGCACGACCCTGCGCGGTCCTGACGCAGTGCCTGGCGTGCGTCCAGGGCGTCGGTACCGGGCGCGTGGCATTTCGCAGGCCTTTCGAGCCACGGATCGCTGGCATCACTCTGGCTCACGTACGGATCCATGACGTCCGACCCTGGCGAGCTGCAGCGCGACCTCGAGTCCCTGAACCACGCGGTTCAGGCGATTGCCCGGGAGTTGACCGCCGCCGCCACGGCCGCGTCCGGCCCGGCTGACGCCCTGATGACCCGCTACGGCGGGAACGCGCGGGATCGCGGCGACCTGACCGACGTTCAGACGTCCGTCCGCCGCGCGGTCCGTCTTGCGGGGCAGCTCAGCGCCCTCGGCTCCGCCGCCCCGCCACAGCCGGCGGATGTGGACATCGCACAGATCCTGGCCGGCGTGCACCGCCGCCTGCGCGGCCTGCTGCCCGAGGGCATCTCCCTTCGCTGCGACATCGACCATCGTCCCGCCGCCGTCCGCCTGGATTCCGGCCAGGTCGAGCA